>NZ_JAELTK010000057.1:0-40154 GCF_016428765.1 Delftia sp. ASV31 | reverse complement strand
CCCCCCCCCCCCCCCCCCCCCCCCCCCCCCCCCCCCCCCCCCCCCCCCCCCCCCCCCCCCCCCCCCCCCCCCCCCCCCCCCCCCCCCCCCCCCCCCCCCCCCCCCCCCCCCCTTTTAATGATCCCGCGACCACCGAGATCTACACTGTTCGCATTTCGTCGGCAGCGTCAGATGTGTATAAGAGACAGCTGTTGTACAAGCCATTGGCCAATCCACGTCCCAGGCTGGCCTGGGAACCTTTCTGTCTGGCTCCGACAACCAAGTCGTTGCCCTGCTCCATTTTTTCCAGCAACCGGGAAATGTCCGCGGGATCGTGTTGACCATCAGCGTCCATAAAGACAATGATGTCGCCGCCGGCTGCCCGGGCACCGGTTTTGATGGCTGCACCGTTGCCTTTGCTGTAGGGGTGACTTACCACGCTGGCGCTGGCTTGCTCGGCGATCTGCGCGGTATCGTCAGTGGAACCATCATTGACGACGATGATTTCGGCGTCAGGCATGCACTCCCTAATACGGCGCACGGTCAAGCCCACGCTCAGCGCTTCGTTCTTGGCGGGCAGCACGATGCTGATTTTCATGGTTGGTTTTTCTCGTTCAGCGAATGGGCGGCGCCCTGCAAGTCCTCCAGCAGAGCTTGTCTGAGGCGCGCTATCTCCATGTCGTAGGTGGCTCTAGATCGCCTCAATGTTCGATCGGGCTGTGAACCGTAAGCTTTCTGGGCTGCGTCCAGCAACTGCAGGCCTTCGCGGGGATGGCCGGAACTGCCCATGTGCGCCACCATGGACAGCGCCGCTTCGATATCCCTGTAGCGGTCGATGGCTTCAAGGAGCTGGACCTGTGCCTCTTCGTAACGGCCCATGGATGTCAGCAGCAGACCGCGCAAATAGGGCTCAAGACGGTTGAACAACGGCACGGCGGCGTACTGTGGGAGGGTCTGCATCAAGCTCAATGTGACCAGGGCTTGGTGCTGATAGTCCTCGCTAGCACCTCGTTCGATTAGCGTCTCAGTGAGCAGGCGCATGCCCAGTACGGTCTGCGCATCGAATCGCTGTTGGGGCAGCAACTGCCTGACATGCTCGAAATCTTGTGTGGTCGCCTGTTGGCGCAGTACTTTTTGCAGCAGCCACTGCATGGTTAGCAAGGAGCTTTGTGGCAGATGCTGTGTCGCGGACTCCAACAGCGCAAAGCCTTCATCCACTTGACCATGCTGGAAAAGGCGGATTGCCAAATGGTTCTGTGCTCTTGCCGATTCAGGGGTGTTGGCGGCCCAGTAGTTCTGAAGGGCCTCGGTATCGGACCAGAGGCTGGCGCGCTGCCATGTAAGCCCTGCCAGCATGACCAACATTGCGATCAATGTGACAGAAGCTACGAACAGGCTTTTTCTCTCTGCGACCCACAGCAAGGCCATGATCAAGGGCAGGAAAAGAAAAAGCGCTGCACCATAGTTGCGGTGCTCGAAATAGAGTTCCAAGCCGACGACCGTGGATTCGATGAGGTGAGAGGCAAAGAAGAAAAGAATGGCCAGAGCAACATAGGGCAGGCGCTTGCGCAGGCCTATGGCTGCCACTAACAGTGCAGCTACACCCAGCAGACTGGGCAGCGTTGTCCAGGGTTGCAGCAGGCCGGTGGAAATGACGTAGCCGTCCTGAAACAGGCCCCGGCCCTCGATGCGGGGCACATAGAGATGGAACAGGTATTCCCAAAGAATGCGGGGCTCTGTGAGAAGGCGCTCCAGTTGATTGAAGGGCCGTGTTGGCCAGGCATTGGCAGATAGATTGATTTCCTTGGAAAGGGCCCAGGCGACTGCCAGGCTGGGCAGCCAAAGCAGGACCAGACGCCAGCGCCAATCCGGCCGTGGTGGGGTAGCGGATCCCGCGCGGGAGGGCACGCAGCATTCGATGACCCCTGCCAACATAGGCAGGAGGATCCCGTTCTCCTTGCTGAAGGCAGCCAGCAAGGTGCCCAACGTGAGAGAGATCGACATCCAAAGGTAGGCCGATGCCGGTCGCTGTTGCAAAAGCAACCGGCCGTGAAGATAGCCCGCCAGCCCGCACAGCATGAATAGTGTGGCCAGTTGTGCCATGCGCTGCACCACATAGAGCGTGGTGGACAGCATGTATGGATGCAGTAGCCAGAAGGCCATGTTCAGCACGGCTGCCCAGCGTGCCCGGCTCTCGGATATTCCGTATAGACGCAGAAGATTGAGCGTTGACCAGCACAGCATCAGCCCAGTCAGAAGATGCAGCCAGAGATTGGTGAGCTTGAAGGAGCTTGGCTGACTTGGCCAGAAGAAATCGTCGAGCAGAAAACTCGCCAAAGCGACCGGGCGGCCAAGAGGGCCTGCCGACCCGCTCATGACAAAGGATTGAAAGGTATCCCAGTCGCTGATACCGCCCTGTGCACCCATGGGCGAGAGATTAGGGGCATCGTCGAAAAGAAATCCTCCCTTAAGCCCTGGCAGGTAAATGACAAATGTAGCCAGCAAAGCCAGCCAGAAGACTGCAATCCAAGCGTTTCTGCGCAGCAAGCGAGTTCCCTGTAAAGAAAAATGCCCGCTTGCGCGGGCAGATTCATGCCATCCGGCAGGAAGGATTAGCTTTGACGGCAGTTGGCCGGCAGGTATTTGGCATCCACAGGGGTCGTTGCAGGACGCTTGCACCTCCAGTCCACAGCACCCACGACGGACAGGGGGGAGAGCACCAGATCGGTGGCGCTGGTGGCGACACCAGAGCCAGAGGAGCCGGTCTTGTATGTAATGGTAATGACGCCATTATTAATGGTGATACCGTTCACATACTTTGTATTGGGGGAGGTGTAGCCTGCGGCTGCGCTGGTGGCAGGCCAAGTACCTTGGCTCAGGCGGTGCTCAGAAACGGCAGTCTTGGCAGAGGCTGCCAGTGTCAGGCCTTCAGACACCTTGGAACGCACCGTGTAATCCTGATAAGCCGGCAGCGCAACGGCTGCCAAAATGCCGATGATCGCCACAACGATCATCAATTCGATCAAGGTAAAACCTTGCTGGATGGAACGCTTCATGAACTTCTCCTCATAGGGGGTTGATTGCATGCTCTGTAGAGCAAGAGCCGTGCCAGTCGCGCCTTGAGGCCAAGGTTCGCGCATGTGTATTGTTTGGTTGCAAATTACACGGCTGGTCGACATTCTCTGACAAATCGATCCAATTTTGCGTGACATTTTTGTCAAGGATGGTGTGCTTGCCAACGCTGAACAGCGAACCTTGTCAGTGGATCAAGAGGGTCCTTCACGCCACCAGGAACTGCATCTGCGTACCTGCCAGTTCCACCGTGTCGCCATGTTGCAGCGGCATGGCGCGGCGGCCGATTTCCTGGCCGTTGAGCTTGAGGCTGGGGGAGTCGCCTTCCAGCTGGGCCAGTACGAAGCCGTGGTGCTTCTGGGTAATGGAGGCAACGGCCACGCCGGGCTTGCCCAGCGTGGTGACGACTTTGACCAGTGGTACTTCGCGGCCGGCGGCGTTGCCGTTGAGCATGCGGATGGCGGCCTGGCGCGTGGCCAGTCCGGCCATGGAAGGGGGCAGGGTGTGGTCGAAACCCGAGGGCGTTTCCTGGCTGAACTGCGAGGGCAGATCCGCTTCTGCCAAAGGGGCTGGGCGGGTGGCCTCGACTGCGGCGGCAATGGCGGCCAGGGCCGAGCGTGAGGACGCGCTGACCTGCTGTTGCACGAAGCGGATCTTGTACTTGCCGATGTCCAGCAGGTCGCCGTGGTTCAGGGTCTGGCGCAGTATGGGCTGGCCGTTGACATAGGTGCCGTTGGTGCTGCGCAGGTCTTCGATGATGACGGTGCCGTCGACGACGCTGAGAACGGCGTGCTCGCCGCTGACGGCGAGGTTGTCGATCACGATATCGTTGTAGGGGCGGCGTCCCAGCGTGGTGCGCTCCTTGGCCAGCTGCACTTCCTTGATGACGGCGCCGTCGATGGAGATGACCAGGGTCGGCATGCTCAAAGTTCCTTTGTTATGCCCGGCTTGCACCATCCACTGGGCGATCCGGAGCTGGGGTGTATCCAAATATTATGTCTGCGGCCTGCGCGCGCCGAGGTCTGCCATGGTATTTGATACAGACTATGGATTGTCTTTTCCTGATTGTTGTATTTGCAATCATTTTTAACAATTGGAACCTGCGAGGGCGGTGCAGGCAAGCGCGTCCATCGGTTGGGATCTGCCGTCGATCGATGTGTGGGCTCAATCGAGGGAGGTGCTGGCTGCAGGGGGAGGGCTGGCCTGTATCTCGATCAGCGCCGCGCTGATGTTGTCGTTTCCGCCAGCTTCATTGGCGGCGGCGAGCAGCGAGGTCAGCAGGACGGGCAGCGGGCTGGATTGGGTGAACAGGGCGGCGATGGCTTGGTCATCGAGCATGTCGGTGAGGCCGTCGGAGCACAGCAGGATGCGGTCGCCGGGTTGCAGCGGCCACTCATTGAAATCGGGCGTGACGTCCGGCGTGACGCCCAGGGCCTGGGTGAGCAGGTGGCCCAGGCCGGATTGCCGGGCTTCGTGGTCCTGGATGCGGCCTGCGTCGATTTCTTCCTGTAGCCAGGTGTGGTCCCGGGTCAGGCGCAGCAGTTGACCCTCGCGCCAGCCGTAGGCCCGCGAGTCGCCAAGGTGGGCGAGCATCAGCAGGCCTGGCAGCAGGGCCGCGGCAATGATGGTGGTGCCCATGCCGCGACAGCCCGGTGTTTCCCGGGCGGCCGTAAGAATGGCGGCGTTGGCCAGGTTCAAGGCATTGGCCAGTGACTGCTGCAATTCCTGGCGGGCTTGCGGAGTGTTGGCTGCCGGCGCCTCGGTGGCTACGCTTTGCAGTGCCACGGATACCAGGCTGATGGCCATGGCGCTGGCGACTTCGCCGGCGTTGTAGCCGCCCATGCCATCGGCCAGCACCGCAATCGGCCAGGGCTGGGCGCTGGGGTGGATGGTGACCGCATCCTCGTTGTTGTCACGGCGCCGGCCCACATCGGTGCGTGCAACCATGGCGCAGTGTTGCGCAGGGACTGCCTGTCGGCAGGGCTGGTCCGGGGTCTTGGGTGCGCTGGGCATGGTGGCGAAGGGCGGGCGCGGCGGTGTTGCCATCAGTCCCTGTGTGCAGATGCAATGGTGAAGCCGGTGCACAGCGTAAATGAAAACAGTGCCCCCAAGTGCCAAGAATGGGCCGGCGCAGCGGCTCGTCAGCTTGACGCCACATCAAGAATGGACCCTCACAAAGCAAAAACGCACTGCCGAGGCAGTGCGTTGTGGAGGTGGCGAGGGGCCGCCTGCGGTGTTATCAGGCCTGTGCCGCGTGCTTGGCGCCGGAGCGCGACTGCAGGAGCTTGCCAATGCCGACGACCAGCACGGCACCGGCGGCAGCCGCCACATAGTGCAGCCAGGGATGGCTGATGGCGTAGTCGTGCAGCAGGCGGTCGTTGACGATGGTTTCTCCGCCAACCCAGCCGATCAGGGCAGCGCCCAGCGTGATGATGACGGGGAAGCGCTCCATGAGCTTGATCATCAGCGTGGAGCCGAAGACCACCAGCGGGATGCTGATGGCCAGGCCCAGGATCAGCAGGACCATGTTGCCTTGCGCCGTGGCGGCCACGGCGATCACGTTGTCCAGGCTCATCACCAGGTCGGCGATCAGGATGGTGCGGATGGCGACCATCATGCTGCCGTGACCCTTGGATTCGCCTTCATCCTCTTCTTCGCCGGTCAGCAGTTGCAAGCCGATCCACAGCAGCAGGCAGCCGCCCACGATCTGCAGGAAGGACAGCTCCAGCAGCTTGGCCGCGACCACGGTCAGGATGATCCGCAGCACCACGGCGGCGCCGGAGCCGAACATGACGGCTTTCTTTTGCTGTGCGGGGGGCAGCGAGCGTGCTGCGAGGGCGATGACGACGGCGTTGTCGCCAGACAGGATGATGTTGATCCAGACGATCTTCAACAGGCCGATCCAGAAATCGGCGCTTTGCAGGTATTCCATGGTTTCTCCACTGTTATGAGTTGAAAAGCGCCAGGGCGGTGGCCTCTGGCGCTTTTTCTTTTTTGGAGTCGTTAGTGTAGGGCGGACTTGCCGCCTTACCGATTCGTAATTCTGCGTAATTTTCTCCTGGGGCGAACCCCAGGATGTCGCGCAGAACCGGTGCCGCTTAGATCAGGCCCTTGAGCAGGCGACCCATTTCGGAAGGATTGCGGGTGATGACGAAACCGCACTCTTCCATGATGGCCAGCTTGGCGTCGGCCGTGTCGGCACCGCCGGAGATCAGCGCGCCGGCGTGGCCCATGCGCTTGCCGGGAGGGGCGGTGACACCAGCGATGAAGCCGACGATCGGCTTCTTCATGTTGTCCTTGCACCAGCGGGCAGCTTCGGCTTCGTCGGGACCGCCGATTTCGCCGATCATGATGACGGCGTCGGTGTCGGGATCGTCGTTGAAGGCCTTCATCACGTCGATGTGCTTGAGACCGTTGATCGGGTCACCGCCGATGCCCACGGCCGACGACTGGCCAATGCCCAGTTCGGTCAGCTGTGCCACGGCTTCATAGGTCAGCGTGCCGGAGCGGCTGACCACGCCGATGCGGCCCTTCTTGTGGATGTGGCCGGGCATGATGCCGATCTTGATCTCGTCGGGCGTGATCAGACCGGGGCAGTTGGGGCCCAGCAGCAGGGTGCGTTTGCCGCCTGCGGCTTCCTTGGCGCGCATCTTGTTGCGCACTTCCAGCATGTCACGGACGGGGATGCCTTCGGTGATGCAGATGGCCAAGTCCAGGTCGGCTTCCACGGCTTCCCAGATCGCGGCGGCAGCGCCTGCGGGGGGAACGTAGATCACGGAGACCGTGGCGCCCGTGCCTTGCGCGGCTTCCTTGACGGAGGCGTAGATTGGCACGTCGAAGATCTTTTCGCCGGCCTTCTTGGGGTTCACACCGGCCACGAAGCAGTTCTTGCCGTTCGCGTATTCAATGCACTTTTCAGTGTGGAACTGGCCCGTCTTGCCCGTGATGCCTTGGGTGATGACCTTGGTGTCTTTGTTGATGTAGATCGACATGGTGTTTTCTCCGGGCCTGCTTACTTGACGGCTTCGACGATCTTGGTGGCCGCTTCGGCCATCGTGTCGGCGCTGATGATGGGCAGGCCGGACTCGGCCAGCATCTTCTTGCCCAGTTCTTCGTTCGTGCCCTTCATGCGCACGACCAGGGGCACTTGCAGGTTCACGGCCTTGCAGGCAGTGATCACGCCGGTGGCGATGGTGTCGCACTTCATGATGCCGCCAAAGATGTTGACCAGAATGCCTTCGACCTTGGGGTTCTTGAGCATGATCTTGAAGGCTTCGGTGACCTTCTCGGGGGTGGCGCCGCCGCCCACGTCCAGGAAGTTGGCCGGCTCGCCGCCGAACAGCTTGATGGTGTCCATGGTGGCCATGGCCAGACCTGCACCGTTGACCAGGCAGCCGATGTTGCCGTCCAGCGAGATGTAGGCCAGATCGAACTTGGAGGCTTCGACTTCAGCGGGATCTTCTTCGTCCAGGTCGCGCAGGGCCACGATTTCGGGCAGGCGGAACAGGGCGTTGGCGTCGAAGTTGAACTTCGCGTCCAGGGCAACCACGTTGCCCTTGCTGTCACGGTTCAGCGGGTTGATCTCGACCAGCGAGGCATCCGTGTCCATGTAGCACTTGTAGAGCTTCTGGCAGATGTCGATGAACTGGGCGGTGGAGTCGGCAGGCATGCCGATGCCCTTGGCCAGTTCTTCGCCTTGCGCCTGGGTCAGGCCGACCAGGGGATCAACGAAGATGGTGATGATCTTCTCGGGAGTGGAGTGGGCCACTTCCTCGATGTCCATGCCGCCTTCGCTGGAAGCGATGAAGGCCACCTTCTGCGTGCCGCGATCGGTCACGCACGACAGGTAGTATTCCTTCTGGATGTCGGCGCCATCTTCGATGTACAGGCGGCGGACCTTCTGGCCTTCGGGGCCGGTCTGGTGCGTGACCAGCTGCATGCCCAGGATCTGGCCAGCCAGTGCCTTGACGTCGTCAATGCTCTTGGCAACCTTCACGCCGCCGCCCTTGCCGCGACCACCAGCGTGGATCTGGGCCTTCACGACCCACACGGGGCCGCCGAGCTTCTGGGCGGCCTCGACGGCCTCTTGCACTGTGAACGCAGGGATACCGCGAGGTACAGGCACACCAAACTGACGCAAGATGTCCTTGCCTTGGTATTCATGAATCTTCATGATGTCTCTCTCAAACAAATAGGGGGGGATTGACCCGGTAGCCCTGGGGTGCTGCCTCAAGGCGGAGTGACCTGGCAATCGCCGAATGTACCATGCTGCACTGCGCCATCCGACACGCCCCCATGCGCAGAATCCACAATTTCCTGCGGGCCAAGCAGCATGCCAGGAACTGTGCAATGCATTGATATGTCAGGGAAAAGACGGTTTCCCGACATTTCTTTCAGGCGCCACAGCTCTTTTGTCTTATAGAGGATCTGCAGACGGCGCTGCCCGCTGTTTGTAACAGGCGCATGTCAGCACGCCCTTGATCGCCACCGCCAACCGTTTTGCGACAACGGACGCAGGGGGACCCGGTTTCGGTGAGAATCCGCAGCTGGAACGCGGCAATGGTGCCGCAGCGGCTCCAGGAGGGCCGCGCAGCAGGAGAAATACAGCGATGGCAAAAGTCTTTATCGATGGCGAAGCAGGCACGACAGGGCTGCAGATCCGTGAGCGTCTGGTCGATCTGTCTGGCGTGGAGCTGGTCAGCATTGCCCCCGAGCTGCGAAAGGATCCTGCCGCCAAGCGTGCGCTGATCGCCGGCGTGGACTTGGTCATCCTGTGCCTGCATGACGATGCCGCGCGCGAGACCGTGGCCATGGTCGATTCCATCGAGGCCGAGACCGGCCGCACCATCAAGATCATCGATGCATCCACGGCCCACCGCGTGGCGCCCGACTGGGTGTATGGCTTTCCGGAGCTGCGTGCCGGCCAGCTTGAGGCGGTCAGGACTGCCAAGCGCGTGTCCAACCCCGGCTGCTATGCGACGGGAGCCATCGCGCTGCTGCACCCGCTGGTTGCCGCGGGCCTCATCCCTGCCGACCACGGCCTGAGCCTGCCCTCGGTGTCCGGCTATTCGGGCGGCGGCCGCAGCATGATCGAAGCCTATGAGGCCGGCACGGCCGCGCCTTACGAGGCCTACGCGCTGGGCCTGACGCACAAGCACATTCCCGAGATCCTGCAATACACCGGCCTGACGCGCCGCCCGGTGTTCATTCCCGCCGTGGGCAATTTCCGCCAGGGCATGCTGGTGCAGCTGCCGCTGCATCTGGACCTGCTGCCGGTCGCGCCCAAGGCGGCCGACCTGCACGATGCGCTGGCCTCCCACTACGCGGCCACCAACACGCCGGAGCAATGGGTGTCGGTGCTGCCGCCCACCGAGGACATGAAGCTGGCCGCCGACACGCTGACGGACACCAACAAGCTGGAGCTGCGCGTGTTCGCCAATGAGCAGTACCGCCAGGCCGTGCTGATCGCCCGCCTGGACAACCTGGGCAAGGGCGCCAGCGGCGCCGCCGTGCAGAACCTGCAGATCATGCTGGGCCTGTGAGCCCGGCCACGCCACCGTCCGCGTCCCTGCCGGGCCGGCGCAGTCCGGTCTGGGGCCATGTCCTGGCCCTGGCCGTGCTGTGCCTGCTGGTCGTTGTGTTTGCCTGGAAGCTGCGGCCGGCATTGCCGTCTTCATCGCGCCTGCTGCTGAGTCCGCTGCTGGGCAATATGGAGGCCTGCCTGGTGCAGGACGGGCTGCGCGAGGATTTTCCCAAGGAATTTCAGCAGATACCCGCCAGCTGCCTGGGTCCGCAGGGCTCGGCCGCAGAAATGGTGAAAGCCACGCTGCAGCGCCTGGGCCGGCCCCAGGGTGAACTGGACCTGGGCTATACGCTCAGCGTGCCGCTGCTGCGCTATGTGCAGTGGAATGGCCAGGCCTGGGAAGTCCGGGGCGAGGCGCTGGACCGCGTGGTGCGCACGGTGGCGCAGGCGCACCGGCCCCTGGTGCTGTATCTGTTCGCCACGCATTTCGAGGTGCATTCCAAGGCCGAGGAGCGCCTGGCCGCCGATCCCGCCAATCTTGCGTGGACCCCCAAGGGGCCGCTGCCGCTGGACAGCTATCTGGGCGCGCGCATCTTCCCGTGGTCGGTCGCGCGGCAGGACAACGAAGTCACGCGCGTGCGCAAGCTGGTCGTCGATGCCCTGGCCGAGCGCATGTGCGCCGCAGGCGATGCCGCCATGCACCAGCTGCGCGCCCTCACCGTGCTGGGCGAGACGCACCAGCTGTTCCCGGGATTCGAGGCCGGCATGGGATTCGCGGCCGAAGGCTATGCGGTCACCGACTACAGCCCGGCCTCCGTGGCGGGCTTCCATGCATTCCTGCGCCAGCGCTATGGCGACATCGCGCGGCTCAACGCCCACCTGAAGTCCGGCTTTGCCAGCTTCGACGCGGTCGAGCCGCCGTCGCGCAATATCCGCAGCGAGCCGCTGCAGAACTTCTTCCAGCACATCGACAGCTATGCGGCCGGCATCGTGCCCGTGTCCGGCTGGGTCCACTCGCCCGATGCGAAGCTGCAAAAGCAGTTGGCCGTGGCCGTCTTCGTGGACGGGCATCCTTACTCGCACGCCCCCGTGCACATGCACCGCCAGGACGTGGCTCAGGCCAAGCCCGGGTTCCTCACGCCCGATGTGGGCTGGCGTGCCGACATCCGCTATCCGGCGCTGGGCGAGGGCCTGCACCGCATCGACGTGGTGCTGCAGGCCGGGGGACGCAGCCTGGGCCTGCTGGCCACGCGCCAGATCGCCGTGATGGACCGCAACCAGGGCGAGCCCAGGCCCCATGCCGCCGAGGCCTTGCCCGACTTCGGCAAGCTGCCGGACGGCGTGGAATTCTGGGTGGACAGCCCGCAGGACCGGCTGGCGCTGTTCTACAACCCGCTGGTCACGGACTGGAACGATTTCCGCGAGCAGCAGGTGGCCGACTACATCCAGGGCTTTTCCGAGCACATCGGCCACGGCTGCCTGGGCCGGGTTCCTCGCTTTGCCCACCAGCTCAACCCCCATGCGAATCCGAGCTGGGATGCCAACCGCTACGCCGTGGAGCGCAGCCTGCAGCGCATGCCGGGGCTGTCCCTGGGTGTCAGCCTGTACGGCGAAGATACCTACGGCCCGCTGGTCGGCCAGATGCTGCGCCGCTATGGCCACACGGCCTATGGCGTGACGGAGTTCCATCCGCTGGTGGCCCTGTCGCCGCAGCGGCTGGAGAAAGTGCTGACCATGCACCGCCGCCAGGGCGCGCGCTTCCTGTCCTTCTTCATGGAAGCCCGGCCCGAGGATGCGACGGGCACGCAGTCCAGCAACGAGTTCTCGTTCGATGCGGACAACACCGCGCATGGCTCGGATGCGCTGTACCACTCGCTGCGCCAGCTGCTGCAGCCGCACTGAGCTGCCGCGCGCAGCCATCGACGTGTCTTCCTTGCAGAACAACTCCCCCGTGGCCGCCGGCCGGGCCACCGCCATCGGACTGCTGGCCGTGGTGTGCTGGAGCTGCACCGTGGGCCTGATGCGCTCGGTGGCCGAGCCGCTGGGCGCCGTGGGCGGCGCCGCCATGCTCTACACGGTCAGCGCCCTGTGCGTGGCCGCCGTGCGCGGCCTGCCCAGGCCCTCGCAGTGGCGGGCCATGCATCCGGCCTACTTCTGGGGCTGCGGCCTGCTGTTTGCGGTCTACGAGATCTGCCTGTCGCTGGCGATTGGCCTGGCGCAGGACCGCGCCCAGGCGCTGGAGCTGGGGCTGATCAATTACCTGTGGCCCAGCCTGACCATCGTTTTGGCCGTGCTGCTGCGCCAGCAGCATGCGCGCTGGTGGCTGTGGCCCGGCGTGCTGCTGTGCCTGTGGGGGCTGACGCGCGTGCTGGGCGGCGACTCGCTGCAACTGCGGGGCATGGCGGACCACATGCTGTCCAACCCGCTGGCGTATGGACTGGCTTTTGGAGCGGCCCTGCTGTGGCCCTGCTATTCGCTGGCTGCGCGGCGCTGGGGCGGTGGCCACAATGCCGTGGGCCTTTTCCTGATATGGACCGCGCTGGCGTTGTGGATCAAATGGCTGTGGCTGGGCGGTGAAGGCGGCATGCAATGGTCGGGCACCGTGGTGCTGCAATTGCTGGCCGTGGGCGGGCTCACCGCCCTGGGCTACAGCTGCTGGGAGCACGGCATACAGCACGGGCATCTGGCCGTGATGGCTGCAGCGTCGTACTTCACGCCCGTGTTCTCGGCGCTGCTGGCCAGTGCCTGGCTGCAGGTGCAGCCGGGCTGGGGCTTCTGGCAGGGCGTGGTGCTGGTGACCGTGGGGTCGCTGGTGTGCTGGGGTGCGACCCGGCGTGCAGGCTAGCCTTCGTCCTCTGCTCCTGCGTCCCAGTCTTCGCTGCGCCCCCGCAGCACCTTGCTCGCAATTTCTCCACCAAAACCGCGCGCAGCCAGAAAGCGCATCTGCTTGAGCCGTTCCTGCGGTGTGGCCGGTGGTGCGCCGAAGCGCTGGCGCCATACGGCAAGGGCGCGCTGCAGTTCGGTGGCGCGCAGTTGCTCTGCGGCGGCGCGCACCAGGCCGTCGTCCAGTCCCTTGTTGCGCAACTCCTGCACCACGCGTGCCGTGCCAAAGCGCGCGGCCTTTTGGTGCAGCACGGACTCGGCCACGCGCTGGGCACTGATGAAGCCGCGCTGCTCCAGCGCGTCGAGCATGGCGCCCAGGTCTTCGCCTTCCTCCACATGGGGGGCGAGCTTGCGTTCCAGCTCCAGCCGTGAATGTTCGCGCTGGCCCAGCAGCTTGAGCGCCCGGCCCTTGAGCGACAGCTTGGCGAATCCCATGCGGCAATGTCTCCTGAATCGTCCCGAATAAAAAAGGCCCCCACGCTCCCCTTGCTGCGCAAGGTCCGCTGCCCCCCAAGGGGGCAGCTTTTTTGCCTTGGGGCGTCCCGGCGATAAAAAAGGCGCAGACGTGAGCCTGCGCCAAGATGGCAAACACAGTGTGTGCAGGCGTGGCAGCGCCTGCAGTGAGGGGTCAGGCCGCTCAGGCTTCGATCACGCCGTCCTTGTCGGCCTTGGCCTTGCCCGCCTTGGCAGCCTTGGCTTCGGGGGCATCGCCACCGGCCGTGGGCAGCAGGGCGATGCCCAGGCTGTCGCGCACCTTGTTCTCGATCTCCACGGCCAGGCCGCTGTTCTCGCGCAGGAATTCGCGGGCGTTGTCACGGCCCTGGCCGATCTTCTCGCCGTTGTAGGCATACCAGGCGCCCGACTTGTCGAGGATCTTGGCGTTGACGCCCATGTCCAGGATTTCACCTTCGCGCGAGATGCCTTCGCCGAAGAGGATGTCGAACTCGGCGGTCTTGAACGGAGGCGAGACCTTGTTCTTGACGACCTTGACCTTGGTCTCGTTGCCGATGGCCTCGTCGCCCTTCTTGATGGTGCCGGTGCGGCGGATGTCCAGGCGGACCGAGGCGTAGAACTTCAGCGCATTGCCGCCCGTGGTGGTTTCGGGGCTGCCGAACATCACGCCGATCTTCATGCGGATCTGGTTGATGAAGATGACCATGCAGTTGGTCTTCTTGATGGTGGCTGTCAGCTTGCGCAGCGCCTGGCTCATCAGACGGGCCTGCAGGCCGGGCAGCTGGTCGCCCATCTCGCCTTCGATTTCGGCCCGGGGTGTGAGGGCGGCCACCGAGTCCACGACGATCATGTCCACGGCGCCCGAACGCACTAGGCTGTCCACGATTTCCAGGGCCTGCTCGCCGGTATCGGGCTGGCTGATCAGCACTTCGTTGAGGTTCACGCCCAGCTTCTGGGCGTAGCTGGTGTCCAGTGCGTGCTCGGCGTCGATGAAGGCGCAGGTGCCGCCCTGCTTTTGCATTTCGGCGATGACCTGCAGCGTCAGCGTGGTCTTGCCCGAGGATTCAGGGCCGTAGATCTCGATCACGCGGCCACGGGGCAGGCCGCCAACGCCCAGGGCGATGTCCAGGCCCAGCGAGCCGGTGGAGACGACCTGGATGTCCTGGATGGCTTCGCCTTCACCCAGGCGCATGATCGTGCCCTTGCCGAACTGCTTTTCGATCTGGGCGAGTGCGGCCTGCAGGGCCTTGGCTTTTTCACTGTTGGCGGTGGTGACGGCGGTGTTCATGCGGACTCCTGGGTTGGCTGGGGTTTCAGCTCTGTATTTGCATTCAGGCTGGATGCTTGAACAGTAGTTTATGGGCTTGTTGGTTTGTTTTGTTGGTGTTTTTAGTCAGTTTTCCTGACTTGTTGGATTTGCCTCCACAATGCATCCATGAGTGAGTTTTCCCCCGTCACGCCGCCCGCCGACGCCTGGCGCCAGACCCACCTGGGCCGCCTGCTCGGCCATGCCATGCGGCGGTTCGACGCGCGTGTGCTGCAGCTCATGGCGCGCGATGTGGAGGTGCCGCTGGCGCTGTCCAATCTTGCGGCGCGCGACAAGGTGGGTGCGGCCCACATCCACATCACGCGGCATCTGTCGCTGGCTGGCGACAGGCTCACCGACCTGGCCGAGCGCGCTGGCATGACCAAGCAGTCCATGGGCGACCTGGTGGCCCAGTGTGAGGCCTGGGGCCTGGTCACGCGCGAAAGCGACGAGCGCGATGCGCGCGCACGCCGCATCCGTTTCACTCCTGCTGGCCTGGCATGGCTGCAGGCCTTCCATGACGCCGTGTCCCAGGCCGAGGCCGAGTTCCGCGAGGAAGTCGGCGACGACATCGCCACCGTGGTGGCGCTGGGGCTGGAGGCCTATGCGGGCGGCGGCTCACTCGGGTAAGGTCCCTGCCAGCGGGGCGGGGCGCATCCTAGAATCCTGAGAATCAAAGGCGCGCATTTCCAACATCCAGAGCGCGTCTGTATTTCAGGAGACAACCCCATGCGCATTCTGATTGCCGAAGACGACCAGGTCCTGGCCGATGGTCTGCTGCGCAGCCTGCGCGGCTCCGGCGCCGTGGTCAGCCATGTGGCCAACGGCAGCGAGGCCGATACCGCGCTGATGACCAGCAGCGAGTTCGACCTGCTCATCCTGGACCTGGGCCTGCCCAAGATGCACGGGCTGGAAGTGCTCAAGAAGCTGCGCGGCCGGGGCGATGCGCTGCCGGTGCTCATCCTCACGGCGGCCGACAGCGTGGAAGAGCGCGTGCAGGGGCTGGACTACGGCGCCGACGACTACATGGCCAAGCCGTTTGCGCTGTCCGAGCTGGAGGCGCGTGTGCGCGCTCTCACGCGGCGCGGCATGGGTGGCGCCAGCAGCACCATCAAGCATGGTCCCCTGGTCTACGACCAGGCCGGCCGCGTGGCCACCATCGACGGCAAGATGGTCGAGCTGTCGGCGCGCGAGCTGGGCCTGTTGGAAGTGCTGCTGCAGCGTGCGGGCCGGCTGGTCAGCAAGGACCAGTTGGTCGAGCGCCTGTGCGAATGGGGCGACGAGGTCAGCAACAACGCCATCGAGGTCTATATCCACCGCCTGCGCAAGAAGATAGAGCGCGGCCCCATCCGCATCGCCACCGTGCGCGGCCTGGGCTACTGCCTTGAGAAGATCGCTTCCTGAGGCCGCTGCCCTGGCTGTCAGGCCCGGGTTGGCTTGCCTGCGCATAGTGGCGGATGCCACGGGGCCGTGAACCCGTCGTGAGGGCTGCCCGCCGATGAAAATCTTCCAGCGTGAACAGCGCTCACTGTTCGGCGAGATTCTTGACTGGATGCTCACGCCGCTGCTGCTGCTGTGGCCCGTGAGCCTGGCGCTGACTTGGCTGGTGGCCCAGGGCCTGGCCAACAAGCCGTTCGATCGCGCGCTGGAGTACAACGCCCAGGCGCTGGCGCAGCTGGTGATGGTGCAGCAGGGCAAGGTGCTGTTCAACCTGCCGCAATCGGCCAGCGAGATCCTGCGCGCCGACGAGTCGGACACCGTGTATTTCCAGGTGCTGGGCGTCAAGGGCGAGTACCTGGCCGGCGAGCGCGATCTGCCGCTGCCGCCCGAGTCCGACGATCCGCCATCCGGCGATCTGTCGCCCGGCGCTGCACCGACCGGCGGGGCCGTGCAGCTGCGCGATGCGGAGTTTCGCGGCATTGACCTGCGCGTGGCCCATGTCTGGGTGCGCATGCCCCTGCCCGACGAGCCCCAGGCCCTGGTCCAGGTGGCCGAGACGCGCGAAAAGCGCAGCGTGCTGGCCACGGAAATCATCAAGGGCGTGATGCTGCCCCAGTTCGTCATCCTGCCCCTGGCCGCCTTGCTGGTGTGGCTGGCGCTGGCGCGCGGCATCAAGCCGCTGCACCGGCTGGAGGAGCGCATCCGCGCGCGCCGGCCCGAGGACCTCTCGCCCATCAACCACAAGGACGTGCCGCTGGAAGTCGTGCCGCTGGTGGACTCGGTCAACGACCTGCTGGGTCGGCTCGGTGATTCGCTGGCCACGCAAAAGCGCTTTCTGGCCGACGCGGCCCACCAGCTCAAGACGCCGCTGGCCGGGCTGCGCATGCAGGCCGAACTGGCCCAGCGCGAGGGCGTGAGCACGGAGGAGTTGCGGCAGTCACTGGCCCAGATCGCGCGCTCCAGCATCCGCGCCACGCACACGGTGAACCAGTTGCTGGCGCTGGCGCGAGCCGAGAGCGCCGGCGTGGGCCGCGGCCTGGCCATGCAGCCCTGCAACCTGGTGCGCATCGTCACCGACGTGGTGCGCGACTGCCTGCCGCGCGCCATGGACAAGCATGTGGACCTGGGATACGACGGCGCCGAGTCATCGGCCACGGGCGTCTGGCTGCAGGGCAACGCCACGCTGCTGACGGAGCTGGTGCGCAACCTCGTGGACAACGCCATCAACTACACGCCTTCCAGCAGCAGCCGGCCTGGCATGGTCACGGTGCGCGTGCTGGCCGATCCCTTCGGCCAGGTCCTGTTGCTGCAGGTGGAGGATTCGGGACCCGGCGTGCCCGAGGCCGAGCGCGAGCTGGTGTTCCAGCCGTTCTACCGCGTGCTGGGCTCGGAGGCCGATGGCTCGGGCCTGGGCCTGCCCATCGTGCTGGAGATCGCGCGCCAGCATGGCGCCCAGGTGGTGCTGGAAGATGCGCATCCTGGCCAGCAGCCGCCGGGTGCGCGTTTCAGCGTGCGCTTCAAGGCGCTGCGCTCGCCGCCGTCGCCCAAGCCTGCGGCATAGGTGGCGGGGCATCCCCGGCTGCCGCAGATTCCCCGGGAGCCACAGGCGCCACCGCGATCCGTCCCGGCGTCTGCGCGGCATGGTCCACCAGCCAGTTGCGGAAGATGCCCAGGGTGCCGTGGTTGGCGCGGTCGGCCGGATAGCACAGCCAGTAGCCCAGGGCGCTCTGGTAGCCGTGCTGGGGCAGGGGCTCGTTCACCAGGCCGGCCGCGATCTCGTCATGCACCAGGCAGCGCGGCACCAGGGCGATGCCCATGCCGGCCATGACGGCGCGGATGATGGTCTGGAACTGGTCGAACTGCGGGCCCGCGAGGGGGCTGATGCCGTTGACGCCATGGGCCTCGCTCCAGCGCGCCCAGGCATCGGGAATGGTCACATGGCGCAGCCGGGTGCAGCGCGCCACGTCCTGGGGGGTGGTGATGCGCGCCTCGGGGCCCGCGCCGCGCGGCGGTGCGATCAACGCCACCTGGCGGCCCACCAGATAGTGGGCATGCGCGCCATTCCAGTGCCCGTCGCCAAACAAAATTGCGCAGTCCAGCCCCGGACTGTCAAATTGGTAGCTGTGTACGTAGGGTACAAAGTGCAGCGTGATCTGTGGATAGCGCTGCTGAAACTGGGGCAGCCTGGGGATCAGCCACTTGGCCGCGAAAGTCGGCAGCGATGACAGGTGCAGCGCGCCTCGGCTGTCATCGCTGGTGATGAGTTCGAGGGTGGCTGCCTCCAGCTGGCCCAGCAGGGCGCGCACTGCGCGCTCATAGCGCTCGCCCGCGGGCGTCAGCCTCAAGCGCTTGCGCTCGCGTTCGAACAGCGGCACGCCCACCCATTTCTCCAGCTCCTGGATCTGCTTGCTGACTGCGCTTTGCGTCAGGTGCAAGGCTTCGGCCGCGCGCGAGACGCCCCCGAAGCGCACCACGGTGGAGAAAGCGCGCAGCAGATGCGTGGGCGGGTTGAGGCGGCGCAAACTCATGACAGGGATATGATGAAAGTATTCCTGTTTGGAATATTAACAGGCACAGTATTTGCTTTTTTTGTGAGCAGATTTCTTTTAATCTGAACTTGTTTGTAAGAAAGATCCTATGCAACGACGTCATTTCCTTGCTTCCATCGCCGCTTCTTCTGTCGTTCCTGGAATGTCCTTCGCCCAGGACACCTCCCGTCCCCTGCGCATCGTCGTTCCGTTCCCTGCTGGTGGCTCCACCGACATGGTCCCGCGCAACATGCAGGACGTGCTGCCCAAGCTGCTGGGCGGCCAGGCCGTGGTGATCGAGAACAAGGCCGGCGCTGGCGGCTCCATCGGCATGGCCGAAGTGGCGCGTGCCACCGACGGCGTGACCTTCGGCATCGCCACGCTGTCCACGCACGGCGTGAACCCCGCCGTGTTCAAGAAGCTGCCCTACGACGCCATCAACGACTTCGTCGGCGTGACCGAGATCGTCAAGGCCCCCGGCGTGATCGTGATCAACCCCAAGCTGGTGCCCGCCAACAACTTCGCCGAGTTCGTGAAGTACCTGAAGGCCAACCCCGGCAAGGTCAGCTTCGCAACACCCGGCAACGGCACCATCGGCCACATGTGGGGCGCCCAGTTCATGAAGAGCACGGGCACCGAGATGCAGCACATTCCCTACCGCGGTGCAGGCCCGGCCATCAACGACGTGCTCGGTGGTCAGGTGCCCGTGTACTTCGACCAGGTGGCTTCCTCGCTGCCCCACATCAAGGGCGGCAAGGTCAAGGCCCTGGCCGTGTCCTGGCATGAGCGCCTGGACGTGCTGCCCGACGTGCAGACCTACGCCGAAGCCGGCCATGCCGACCTGAATGATCCTTCGTGGTTCGGCCTGGTGGCCCCCAAGAGCACGCCGCCCGAGCAGATCGCCCGCGTGCAAAAGGCCATCGCGGCCGCGCTCAAGGACCCGGCCGTGCAAAAGCGCATGGCGGCCCAGGGGCTGTACATCTCCGGCACCAGCAGCGACGCTTTCACCAAGCAGATCGCCAGCGAAGTCGCCAAGATGAAGAAGATTGCCGCCACGGCCCAGATCCAGCTGGATTAAAGGCTCCCCCTGAGGCGCTTCGCGCCTTCCCCCTCTCTCGCTTCGCGGGAGGGGGACGACGCCCTCGCTGCGGGGCGGCCCTTGCTCGGCGTCCCTGGCCTGGGACGCGCCAGTTTCATGGCGGGCTGGCCGCAGCGCAGCGGTGCAATGCGTAACCGAGATAGACCACTTCCTCATGCATCCCGTCCTGCGACTGATCAGTCAGAACTTCCTGCAATCCCTGCCCGGCGCGGCAGGCTCCGGCGCGGCCGATGCCGCGCCGCCCATGGTCACCAGCGTTGCCGGCGCCAGTGCCGTGGTGCTGGACTCGCCGCACAGCGGCACGGTCTACCCGGCGGACTTCGGCTCCTGCCTGCCGCTGGCCACGCTGCGCCAGGCCGAGGACACGCATGTGGAGAAGATCTACGCCTTTGCGCCGGGCCTGGGTGTGAGCTGGGTGGAGGCGCATTTCCCGCGCATCTACCTGGATGCCAACCGCGACACCACCGAGATCGACACCACCATGATCGAGGGCGAGTGGCCGCTGCCCGTCACCACCGACCAGGTCGTGCTGCAGAAGGTGCGCCTGGGCAAGGGTCTGATCTGGAAGTTCACCGATGAGGGCGTGCCCATCTATGACCGCCAGCTGCCCGCCGCTGAACTGCTGCAGCGCATCGAGCGCTGCTGGAAGCCCTACCACGCCGCCGTGGAGCGCGCCATCGACGGCGCCCATGCGCGCCATGGCTACAGCATCCATATCAACTGCCACTCCATGCCTTCCGTCGCAGCCAGCCACGCCACGCTGCACCCGGGCCTGGTCCATGCCGACTTCGTCATCGGCGACCGCGACGGCAGCACGGCCAGCCCGGCGCTGTCCGAGCGCATCTGCGCCTTCCTGCGCGAGCGCGGCTACAGCGTGGACTACAACCATCCCTACAAGGGCGTGGAGCTGGTGCGCCGCTACGGCAAGCCCGCCGAGCACCGCCACAGCATCCAGATCGAGATCAACCGCAAGCTCTACATGAACGAGCAGACCCTGGATCTCGACCAGGCCGGCTACCTGCGCCTGACCACCGACCTGAAGGTGCTGGTGGAGCAGCTGATGGCCACCGATCCGCGTACGCTCTGAAGCCCCTGCGAGTGAAATGCAAAAGGCCCGCGATCACAGGATCGCGGGCCTTTTTTCATCGTGCCCTGGCGGGGCTCAGCAGGGCCTGAACGGCTTGCCCTCGAAGGCCTTGCCGCCCATGGACTCGACCTGGCTGCGCAGCGCGGGCGTGGCCTGGGGAAGGCGCAGCGTGTAGAGGGTGATGTCGGGGCGCTCCTGCACCACGCGGGCCGTGCGCACGCCCTGGCGCGCAACGTTGGTCAGCTCGCGCGTGGCCGCTTCCTCGGAGGAGAAGCGGCCCAGCGACAGGCCGGGCTCCAGCGCGCCGCCTGCGCGGTCGAAGTCGATCTTGCGTGCACGCAGTTCCGCCCGCTTGCGCTCCAGAAACTCGGCATCGGGGAATTTGCCCATGTAGACCATCCAGCGGCCCGGCTGGTGCGTGCTGCTCAGGTCCCACTGGTCGCTGGCGACCTGGGCGATGAGGCCGCGGCGCAGCGCCTCGGCATGGCGGTCTTCGATGCCCGTGGCCACCAGGCAGCTGGTGGGCTGGCCCGCGGCTTTCTCGGGGCGAGCCGGTGCGGCGGGTTCCTCGCCACTGGCAGGGGCAGCAGGTGCTGCGGGTGCCGCAGGGGATGCAGGAGCCGTGGCCGGGGTGGCCGAGGAGGGGGCCGGCGCGTTGTCCACACTCAGCAGGCTCAGCGCCTCCGGGCGCACCTGCTGGCCCAGGCGCTCGGGCTCGGTCTGGGATGGCGGTGCCAGGCCCAGGGCCTGGAGCTGGCCGTGGTTCCAGAGGTAGTAGCCGGCATTGGCCAGCACCAGCAGCAGGAAGGCGATTCGCAGCATGTCGTTTCTTGGGCCCTAGTGATGAGTCACCCGCCCTAGCCTACAGCAGCCGGGCGCACGCTGATTTCCGAGCTGGTGATGGCCTGCAGGCCGCGCGCCGTGCGCACCAGCAGCGCGCCATCGGGGCCCACGCCCTCGGCCGTGCCGCTTTCGCCATCGCTGAGATTGACGGCGCGGCCACGCAGCAGGTCGCGCTGGGCAAAGCGCTCCACCAGCGGCGCAAAGCCCTGGGCGGCAAAGGTCTGTATGTCGGAAACCAGGCCCGGCAGCACGCAGGCCAGGGCGGTGGGCGCGTCCAGGCGCTCGTCCAGCTCCAGCAGGCTGGCCGGGGGCGTGCGCATGCCGTCGCCGGGGCGCGGGCGCACGTTCAGTCCGATGCCCACGACCACGTAGCGCGGCGTGCCGGGCTCATGCGCGGCGCTGCCGACAAAGCTGGCCGTCTCGATCAGGATGCCGCCGAGCTTGCGGTCGCCGTCGATCCACAGGTCGTTGGGCCATTTGAGGCCGATGCGTGGGCGCTGCGAGCCCGGGGCGGGCAATTGCGGCTGCAGGCTCTGCGCCACGCTCAGGCCCACGGCCAGCGACAGGCCGGACCAGTCGGCAGGCGCCAGCGGCATGCCCAGCGAGAAGGTCAGCGAATCGCCCACGCCGCTGGTCCACTGGCGGCCCAGCCGGCCCCGGCCGGCGGTCTGCACTTCGGTCACCAGCAGCACGGGTTCGTTGCGGCCATCGCGGGCGCGCGCCATCAGCTCGGTATTGGTCGAGCCGATGCTGGGCACGATTTCCACGGAAAAGCCCGCCAGTTGCGGCTCGATGGCCTGCCACAGCGATTCCGCAGGCCAGTGAATGGGGGACGATGCCATCATGCGCCGGCCTTTGTGGAGGATTTGCGGGATTTTTTCCTTGGCTTTTGGGGGGCCTTTTCCAAATGCTTTTCCAAAGGCTTTTCCGCTTTGACCTGCTGCTTTTTGGCCCGCTTTGTCTTTTCAGATTGTTCCGATGCCGGCTTTGCGCTGGCCGGCAATGCATCGCCGGGCATGGGCGGGCGCCAGCCGCGCTTGGGCGCCAGCAGCGTGCCGCGGCAGGTGGCCGCGCCGCACCAGCATGGATACTCGGCCTTCAGCTTCCTGGTGTAGGGTTCGTCGATGATCAGGCCGTAGTCGTAGCTCAGCTCCTCGCCGGCGGCGATGTTGCGCAGCGCGACGATGAAAATCCGGCCATCGCGCTCATCGGTGTAGCAGTTGGGTGCGCAGCTGTGGTTGATCCAGCGCGACGAGTTGCCGCCGTAGTTGGCGTCGATCACGCGGTCTTCGTCCACGTGGAAGTAGAAGGTATGGTTGGGCTGGCTGGGGTCGTGCGGATGCCGGTCCTGGGCTTCCTGCCAGCTGACGATTTCCCCTACGTACTCGACAAGGACCTCGCCTTCGGCAAGATCCTGCGCGGCGAAGACGCCCTTGCCATGGACACCCGAGCGGCGGGTCTGGATACGGCGGCCGCCGGAAGGGGCCAAAGCTGTGCGGGGCATGTTTTCTCTGATAACTTGAATAGGCACACATGCGCGTGCGCGTACACGTACGTACACGCGTGAGCCATGGATTGTAGAAGCGCAGGCTGCGACATGCAGCTCCTGCGGGGAATGACGAGTACACACAATGACAAAGACCCTGGTGATTGCTGAGAAGCCTTCGGTCGCGCAGGACATCGTCCGCGCGTTGACTCCGGTGGCGGGCAAATTCGACAAGCACGATGAATACTTCGAGAGCGAGCACTACGTCGTGACCAGCGCCGTGGGCCACCTGGTGGAAATCCAGGCGCCCGAGGAATTCGACGTCAAGCGCGGCAAATGGAGTTTTGCCAACCTGCCGGTGATTCCGCCGTATTTCGACCTCAAGCCCGTGGACAAGACCAAGAGCCGGCTCAATGCCGTGGTCAAGCTGGCCAAGCGCAAGGATGTCACCGAACTCATCAACGCCTGCGACGCGGGCCGCGAGGGTGAGCTGATCTTCCGCCTGATCGAGCAGTACGCCGCAGGCGCCAAGCCCGACGGCAAGGGCCTGGGCAAGCCGGTCAAGCGCCTGTGGCTGCAGTCCATGACGCCGCAGGCCATCCGCGACGGCTTCCAGAACCTGCGCAGCGACGCGCAGATGCTGGGCCTGGCCAGCGCCGCGCGCAGCCGCTCCGAGGCCGACTGGCTGGTGGGCATCAACGGCACGCGCGCCATGACGGCCTTCAATTCGCGCGATGGCGGCTTCTTCCTGACCACCGTGGGCCGCGTGCAGACGCCCACGCTGTCCCTGGTGGTGGAGCGCGAGGAAAAGATCCGCAAGTTCGTGAGCCGCGACTACTGGGAAGTGCATGCCGCCTTCGATGCGCAGGCTGGCCAGTACCTGGGCAAGTGGTTCGATCCCCAATGGAAGAAGAGCGAGGATGCGGAAGCCCGCGCCGACCGCATCTGGAACCAGCGCGACGCCCAGGCCATTGCCGACGCCGTGCGCGGCAAGCCGGCCCAGGTCACAGAGGAGTCCAAGCCCACGTCCCAGGCCAGCCCGCTGCTGTTCGACCTGACCAGTTTGCAGCGCGAGGCCAACGGCAAGTTCGGCTTCTCGGCCAAGACCACGCTGTCGCTGGCGCAAAGCCTGTATGAGCGCCACAAGGCCCTGACCTACCCGCGTACCGACTCGCGTGCCCTGCCCGAGGACTACGTGCCCGTGGCGCACCAGACCTTCGCCATGCTGGCCGGCAGCGGCATGCGCCACCTGGCGCCCTTTGCCCAGCAGGCGCTGGACGAGAACTACGTGCGCCCGACCAAGCGCATCTTCGACAACAGCAAGGTGTCGGATCACTTTGCCATCATCCCGACCACGCAGGCGCCCAGCGGCCTGTCCGAGGCCGAGCAAAAGCTCTATGACCTCGTCGTGCGCCGCTTCATGGCCGTGTTCTTCCCCAGCGCCGAGCACCAGGTGACCACGCGCATCAGCAAGGTCGAGCAGCACAGCTTCAAGACCGAGGGCAAGATCCTGGTCAAGCCCGGTTGGCTGGCCATCTACGGCAAGGAGGCCGCCAACGAGGTCGAAGGCGGCAAGGACGGCGACAAGGGCCAGCCCCTGGTCGCGGTGCAGCCCGGCGAGCAGCCGCGCGCCGGCCAGGTCGATCCCAAGGGCCTCAAGACCAAGCCGCCCGCGCGCTACTCCGAAGCCACGCTGCTGGGCGCCATGGAAAGCGCCGGCAAGCAGGTCGAGGACGACGAGCTGCGCGAGGCCATGCAGGAAAAGGGCCTGGGCACGCCTGCCACGCGCGCGGCCATCATCGAAGGCCTGCTGACCGAAAAGTACATGCTGCGCGAAGGCCGCGAGCTGATTCCCACGGCCAAGGCCTTCCAGCTCATGACGCTGCTGCGCGGCCTGGGCGTGGAAGAACTCTCGCGCGCCGACCTCACCGGCGAATGGGAGTACAAGCTGGCCCAGATGGAAAAGGGCCAGCTCTCGCGCGATGCCTTCATGCAGCAGATCCAGTCCATGACGGAAAAGCTGGTCAAGAAGGCCAAGGAATACGACCGAGACACCGTGCCCGGCGACTACGCCACCCTGGCCACGCCGTGCCCCAACTGCGGCGGCGTGGTCAAGGAGAACTACCGCCGCTACGGCTGCACGGGCAGCGACGGACAGGGCGCGGGCTGCGGCTTCTCGTTCACCAAGTCGCCGGCCGGCCGCACCTTCGAGACGGCCGAGGCCGAGCAACTGCTGCGCGACCGCCGCCTGGGCCCGCTGGACGGCTTTCGCTCCAAGGCAGGCTGGCCCTTCGTGGCCGAGGTCACCATCGTGCACGATGAGGAAGGCGGCAACTACAAGCTCGAGTTCGACTTTGGCGACGACGCCGCCTCCGAAGACACGGGCGAGCTGGTGGACTTTGCCAGCCAGCAATCGCTGGGCCCCTGCCCCAAGTGCGGTGCGCCGGTCTTCGAACACGGCAGCAACTACGTCTGCGCCAAGGCCGTGCCCACGCTGGCCCAGGCCACGCCCAGCTGCGACTTCAAGAGCGGCCAGATCATCCTGCAGCAGCCCATAGAGCGCGAGCAGATGCAAAAGCTGCTGCAGACCGGCAAGACCGACCTGCTGGACAAGTTCGTCTCCAACCGCACGCGCCGCAGCTTCAAGGCCTTCCTGGTCTGGGATGGCGCGGCCGGCAAGGTCAACTTCGAGTTCGAGCAGCGCGACAGCAAGTACCCGCCGCGCAAGACGGCGGCCGCCAAGAGCGCGCCGGCCAAGAAGGCGCCTGCCAAGAAAGCCGCGGCCAAGACCACGGCAAAGACGGCCACCAAGACCGCGCGCAAGCCGGCCGCCGGCACGCTGCAGCCCAGCGCGGCCCTGGCCGCCGTCATCGGCGAAGGCACGGTGGCGCGTACCGAAGTGGTCAAGAAGCTGTGGGAATACGTCAAGGCCCAGAACCTGCAGGACCCCAAGGACAAGCGCGTCATCCGCGCCGATGACAAGCTGCGGCCCGTCTTCGGCAAGGACAGCGTGAACATGTTCGAGCTGGCCGGCATCGTGGGCAAGCATCTGGCGTAAGGCGCCTGCCTGACCTGATCCTGCGACCCGCTTTTGCACCTTGCCGCAGCGGGTCGCCGGCCTGACACGGGGACAACACATGCTTGGGCTAATCTAGCGGGCATGGATACCGAAATGCTCACCCCGGCAGCGGCTGCCGCCGCTGCTTCCTCCCCGGCGCCCTCGCGCTCCATCCGCCTGGACGGCGCCTCCAACTTCCGAGACCTCGGCGGCTACGCGGGCCTGGATGGCCGGCGCGTGCGCTGGCGCACGCTGTTCCGTGCCGACCACCTGGCCGGCCTCAGCGCAGCGGACCTGGACGTGCTGCATGGCCTGAAGCTCGCGCGCAGCGCGGACTTCCGGGGCAAGATGGAAAGCGCCCACCTGGCCTACGAATGGCCGGGCATTGCCCGCCATGCGCTCATCGTCGAGCCCACCGTGGTGCAGCGCGCCAGTGCCCTGATCGCTGCAGGCAACGACCTCACGGCCGCCCATGCAGAGGAGCTGATGCAGGACACCTACCGCAGCTTCGTGCACGACTACGCGCCACGCTTTGCACAGCTGTTCCAACTGCTGCTGGACAGCCAGGACCCGCTGGTGTTCCACTGCACGGCCGGCAAGGACCGCACGGGCTGGGCCGCCGCCCTGCTGCTCACCGCGCTGGGCGTGGACGAGGACACCGTGATGCAGGACTACCTGCTGACCAACCAGCTCTACCAGCGCCCCGCCACCACCTTCGCTCCCATGCCGGCCGAGGTGATGGATGTGCTGTGGCGCGTGCAGGCGTCCTACCTGGCGGCGGCCACCGACATGGTGCGGGCCGACTTCGGAGGGATGGAGGGGTATCTGCGGGATGCGCTGGGCATCGACAGCGCTGCACGCGAGCGGCTGGCTGCGCTTTATCTGGAAGGGTGATTACCTTCGCTCACGGGGCGGCGGGTTGGCGCGGCTAACATGGGCTGTGCCGGTCGGTTGCGCCGGAGATGAAGGAGATTGCGATGAAGTACGGCATGCGTGGGCTGGCCGCGATGGTGCTGGTGGCCTTGAGTGTGGGGCTGGCTGGTTGCGCGGGCGGGGTGCCTGGGGATGTTTCGGGGAGCCAGGCGTCCAGTGGCAGTGGGGTGACGGTGTTTGGGACTGTGGATGCCAATGTGAGTCATACGCGGACTTCGCGGTGACTTGGTTTGTGCTTTGATTCTTTCGCTGGATTTGTCCCTGCCGGGTGGTTGTTTTTCGAGGCCGGGTTTCGGCCCGGCGGCCGACCTACTTTCTTATCGCGCGATAAGAAAGTAGGCAAAGAAGCGCGCCCCACTGCCCACGACCCTTCGCTTCGCTGCGGGCGACCTGCGTTGTGCGGGATGCGGGGTGCGCCGTGAAACTCGTTGCGCGCTGCGCGCTTCACTCAAACATCACGGCGAGCTAGACAACGAAGCAAGCCTGTCCTTCGGCAGGCTTGCCACCCCGCATCCCGCCCAACGCAGGCGTGGGCAGAAGGGGGTAGGCTGGGGAACAGCCAGCAGCCAGCAGCCAGCAGCCAGCAGCCAGCAGCCAGCAGCCAGCAGCCAGCAGCCAGCAGCCAGCAGCCAACAGCCAGCAGCCAGCCGGGTCAGGGCTGGATCGGCGTGATCACCACGCCGGTGCCTGCGGGGGCGTCTTCGCCGCCGGGCAGGGCGGGCGTGGCGGGGGTGGCTTCCTGCACTGCGCGCTGGTCCGTGGGGCCCAGCGTGCCCTGGGTGAGGGGGATGCTGGGGGCGGGCAGGGCGGGGGTGCTTTCTATGATTTCCTCGCCGGGCGACAGGCCCGGGCCGGGTGGCTCCGTGGGCTCGGGTGCGGGTTCAGGGGCCGGAGCCGGCTCCGGGGTGGCGGGTTGGTCGGGCTGGGCGGGCGGCGGCTGGTCAGGCCACCAGCCCTGCATGCGTTCGCGCAGGCGGCCGACCATGTCGGACCACCAGTGGCTTTGTTCGGGCGGCTCGAAGCGGGCCTTGGCGTCGATGACGGGGCTGCGCAGGGCGCGGGACATGAAGTCTCCCACCATGGGCAGGGCGCTGCGCGAGCCCTGGCCCCAGCGGTCGCTGCGCAGGGTGATGCGCGGGTCGTTGAAGCCGGCCCAGGCGCCGGTGACGATTTCCGGGTGCATGAGGATGAACCAGCCGTCGGCATTGCCCTGGGTGGTGCCGGTCTTGCCTGCCACGTCGGCGTGGATGCCGTAGCGCTGGCGCACGGCCACGGCCGTGCCTTTGTCCACCACGGAGCGCAGCATGTCCACCAGGGCGTAGGCGTGGTCTTCGTCCAGCGCGCGCTCGGGCTTGGGCGGGCTGAATTCGGCAATGACCTTGCCGTCGGCATCCTCGATGCGCGTGACCATCATGGGGGGCAGCCAGCGGCCGCCGTGGGCCAGGCTGGCATAGGCGTTGACCATTTCCAGCAGTGACACCGGGCTGCTGCCCAGGGCCAGGGCGGGTACTTCGTCCAGCGGGCTCTGGCGCACACCCAGGGCGCGCGCCAGGCGTGCCACGCGGGCGGGCCCCACGGACTGCATGACTTCGGCGGTGATGGTGTTCTTGGAGTAGGCCAGGGCGTCGCGCAGCGTCATCTCGCGGCCCGTGGGTGGTGTGGCGTCGGTGGGGCGCCAGACTTCGCCGCCGGGCAGCTTGATTTCCACGGGGCCGTCCACGCGCTTGTCGTCGGGGGTGGCGCCCTGCTGCAGCGCGGCGCCATAGACAAAGGGCTTGAAGGTGGATCCGGGCTGTCGCCGTGCCTGCTGCACATGGTCGTAGGCGTCCTGCGTGAAGTCGCGGCTGCCCACCCAGGCCAGCACTTCGGAGGTGGCCGGGTTCAGCGCCACAAAGCCTGCCTGCACGCGGGTCTTGTCCTCGCGCAGCTGCTTCATGAAGGCCTTGTCGGCCAGCAGGGCCTTGAGGGTGTCTTCCTCGCTGTCCTTGTCCGTTGCCTTGTCCTTGCCTTGGCCGTCCGCGCGTTTGCGCGCGGCGCGCCAGGCGGGGGTCTCCCGCACCAGCTGTTGCACCAGCGGGTTGGCGGCATTCCAGCCGTCGCGCTGGCTCCAGGCGCCATTGGCCACGCCTTGCAGCGTGCGCGTCTGGCGCGCCACGGCCTGGTTGGCCCAGTTCTGCAGGCGCGAGTCGATGGTGGTGTGCACCACCAGGCCGTCGGTGTAGATGTTGTAGTCGTTGCGGTCGGCCCAGTCGATCAGCCATTTGCGCAGCTGCTGCGCGAAGTGGGGCGCCATGCCCAGGGGCTCTTCCTGGCGCTCGAAGTTGATGCGCATGGGGCGCTTCTTGAGCTGGGCGAACTCGGCCTCCTGCAGCACGCCGCGCTTGACCATTTGCGACAGCACCGTGTTGCGGCGGTACAGCGCGCGGTCGGGGTTGAGCACCGGGTTGTAGTAGCTCGTGCCCTTGAGCATGCCCACCAGCGTGGCGCTTTCCAGCACCGTCAGCCGCGCGGCCGGTTTGTCGAAATAGGTGCGCGCCGCCATCTCTATGCCGAAGGCGTTGTAGAGGAAGGGCACGGTGTTCAGATAGGTCTCGAGGATCTCGTCCTTGGTGTAGAGCGCCTCGATCTTGAAGGCCGTGATCGCCTCCTTGAGCTTGCGGTTGAGCGTGGGCGCGCGGCCGATTTCGGTCGGGTACAGATTGCGTGCGAGCTGCTGGGTGAGGGTGGAGCCGCCCTGCGGATCGCCGCGCAGCGTGTGCACCACCGAGCCCAGCGTGCGCCGCCAGTCCATGCCGTGGTGCTCGTAGAAGCGGTGGTCCTCCGTGGCGATCAGCGCCTTGATCACCGAGGGCGACATCTCGTCGAGCTTCACCCACTGCCGGTTGCTGCGCTTGAACTGCGCGAGCTGCTTGCCATCCGCGCTCATGATCTGGGCGGGCTGCTCCAGCTTGGCCTTGCGTATGTCGCGGATGCCGGGCGTGAACGGGATCAGGGCCAGCACATACAGCGCAAGCAGCAGCGGCAGCGCGGCGGCGAACAGCAGCCATTCGCGCCGCGTGGGCCAGCGGTGCCACCAGGGCAGGGCCGCCACGCGCTGGCCGATGCGGCTGGCCAGCAGCCTTTGCCAGGCTGCGAGCACAGCGTCGGGCAGCTTCAAGTCATTGAAAGAAAAGCGCATATTGCAAGACGGCCCTGATGACAGGACATCAGGGCCGATAGGGCGGGACCATTTCCGCGAAGCCGAGAGAATGCCCAAAAAAACGGCACCCCGCTCGCGCGGGGTGCCTTGCCTATGGGCCAAGCCCCGGTATTGTCGGGCTGGCGGGTACTGGCGGGAAGTGCTTATTTCTCCAGCCAGTCGGACAGCTCGTCCGCATGCTCCTGCTCCTGCTCCAGGATGGATTCGATCAGCCGGCGCGTGGTCGGGTCCTTGTCGCCGATCAGGTCGATCATCTGGCTGTAGGCCTCGATGGCCACGCGCTCGGCGATCAGGTTGGTGCGGATCATGGCCTTCAGGTCCGTCTCGCCGTTGTAGTCGGCATGGCTGCGCTGGGTCAGCGTCTGGGGGTTGAAGTCGGGCTCCCCGCCCAGCTGCACGATGCGCTGGGCCAGCTTGTCGGCATGGGCCATTTCCTCGTTGGCATGGACCAGGAACTCGTCGGCAATGGCGGGCGAAGCCAGGCCCACGGCCGTGAAGTGGTGGCGCTTGTAGCGCATCACGCACACCAGCTCGGTGGCCAGCGAGTCATTGAGCAGCTTGATGATGTCCTCGCGCCAGGGCCCGAAGTGCGGGGTCACGGCGCCATCGTCCAGGCTGTGCTTGGCGGCCTCCAGGGCCTTGGGGTCCAGCGCCAGGTGGCCGTTGCCGGCGTTGGATTTGGCTTGCTTCGTGGGGGTGCTGTTGGGGTTCATACGTGGTCTCTTCATCGTGGGACGGAAACTACGGCAGGCATGCGCCTATGCGGCTTGTAAACACCTGCCAGCGAAACGGGACCAGGCGGGCCGATGTGCCCGCCTGTTGCCTTCCAAGGTAAGTTTTTGGCCGCCTGCTGTCTGTGAGACAAGTCCGCATCCCCATGCCCGGCCAGCGCGCCCCTGGGTGTCCCGGCGCTACCATGGGCGCTCCACTCCAGGAGCACCCGCATGAATGACACCGCCGCCGCGCCCCGCTCGGCCTACGACTTCGAGGCCACCTCCATCACGGGCCAGGCCGTCCCCCTGTCGGACTACCGCGGCAAGGTGCTGCTCATCGTCAACACCGCCAGCGCCTGCGGCTTCACGCCGCAGTACGCCGGCCTGCAGGCGCTGCATGAGCAGTACGGCGAGCGCGGCCTGGTGGTGCTGGGCTTTCCGTGCAACCAGTTCGGTTCCCAGGAAAAGGGCAGCGAATCGGAAATCGCCAGCTTCTGCGACCTGAACTTTGGCGTGCGCTTTCCGCTCATGGGCAAGATCGACGTCAACGGCGCCAACGCCCACCCGCTGTACCGCTGGCTCACTGCCGAGGCGCCGGGCGTGCTCGGCACCAAGGCCATCAAGTGGAACTTCACCAAATTCCTCGTTGGCCGCGACGGCCAGGTCATCCGCCGCTATGCGCCCCAGGATGCGCCGGCCAAGCTGTCCACGGACATCGAGGCCGCGCTGGCGCCTTGACGCGTTGATGCGCGTTGATGCGCGTTGATCGCGCCTGTCCATCAGGGTTTCACGCAGGGCCGGCAGCGCGGGCCGGCCGCACGCCATGGTTAGCATGCTCCTTGACATCACAACAAGGAGACAACACCCGTGAAAGCCTTCCGCCGCACCGCCCTCGCCCTGCTCACAGCCTGCACCCTGCCCATGATTGCTACCAGCGCCGCCGCCCAGGACAAGCCCGTGGTCCAGTTCATCGCCACGGGCGGCACCATCGCCATGAAGATCGACCCGGTCAAGAACGCGCCCGTGCCCGCGATCTCGGGCGACGACCTGCTGGCCACCGTGCCCGACGTGGGCAAGTACGCGCGCATCCAGGTCAACAACCTGTCCAACGTGCCCTCCGACTACATGGACCCGGCCCGCTGGGTGCAGCTCACCCAGGCCGTACAGGCAGCGCTGGCCCGCCCTGAGGTGGCCGGCGCCATCGTCTCGCACGGCACGGACACGCTGGAGGAAACTGCCTTCTGGCTGGACCTGACCGTGCAGTCGTCCAAGCCCGTCGTGCTCATAGGCGCGCAACGCAATGCCTCGGTGTCCGACTTCGACGGGCCGCGCAACCTGCTCAACGCCGTGCGCATCGCCGTGGACCCCAAGGCGCGCGACAAGGGCGCCATGCTGGCCATGAACAACCAGATCAACGCCGCGCGCTACGTCACCAAGACACACACGGCCAACGTGGAAACCTTCCGCTCGGGTGAGTTCGGCTTTCTGGGCGAGGTCTACCCGGACCGCGTCAGCTTCGCCTCCGCCCCCGCGCGCCGCCAGCACCTGCCCATCCAGGCGCAGACCATGCCCGAGGTGGAGATCTTCCCCATGTACGGCGGCGCCAACGGCCAGGCCGTGCGCCAGGCGGTGGACCGTGGCGTCAAGGGCATCGTCATCGACGCCCTGGGCATGGGCAACATGAACGTCGCCATGCTTGACGCCGCCAAGTACGCCATCGGCAAGAACGTGCCCGTGGTCGTCAGCACGCGCGTGCACAACGGCCGCGTCATGCCCAGCTACGGCTTCGAGGGCGGCGGCAAGACCTCGTTCGAGGCCGGCGCCGTCATGGCCGACGATCTGCGCGCGCCCAAGGCGCGGATCCTGCTGATGCTGGCGCTGCAGTCCGGCGTGACGGGGCAGAAGGACCTGCAGGCGGTATTCGATCGATAGTTCGACCGACAGGCCGCCGCAACCCTGCCGCGCAGGCCCTGGCCTTGCGCGGCATTTCTGGCGGGGCACCGAGGTGGCACACTGGCAGCCTCATATGCCAACCAGGGCGCACCATGCAGGATGACGATCTCGAATACGTGGGCTTTTGGGCCCGCACCGGCGCCGCGCTGATCGACACCGTGATCCTGCTCGTGCTCATGCTTCCGGCCCTGATCTCCATCTATGGCTGGGAATACCTGGAGTCCGAAAAACTGCTGCACGGCCCGGCCGATTTCGTCATCTCCTGGGTGCTGCCTGCCATTGCCGTCGTCATCTTCTGGATCAAGAAGCAGGCCACGCCGGGCAAGATGCTCATCGCCGCCAGGATCGTGGACGCGCAGACCGGCGCGGACATGAGCACACGGCAGGCCATCATTCGCTACCTGGCCTATTTCGTGTCCATCATCCCGCTGTGCCTGGGGCTGATCTGGGTGGCCTTTGACCCGCGCAAGCAGGGCTGGCACGACAAGATTGCGGGCACCGTGGTGGTCAGGCCCAAGCACCGGGGGGTGCAGCCGGTGAAGTTCCGCTGACACGCACCTCAGGCGCGCCCGCATCGGGCGCTCCGTGCTATTTCAACGGCAGCTCGGATGTGGCATCGCGCAGCTGCGCTGCCCGCCCGAAGTTCAGTGCTGCAGCACAGGACAGGCGCCTGATCTCCGTCGCGTTGCCGGCTGCGCCGCCAGCCAGAGAAGCAAGCCAGCTGCATTGGGCATCGCGGTACTGCGTGAATTCCTTGCCGGAGGCGGACAGCCTGGCCTTGGCCTGTGCGGCATATTTGGCATCCTCATCCCATTGCCCCAGTGCGCTGGCTGCCTGTTCCTCGGCCTGCTTCAAGGCCTTGTGGCTGTCTGCGAGCCTGCGCGCCAGGCAGTCTCGCATTCCGGCCTGGGAGTGGGCACTGCATTCCTCGCGCAAGGCGCGTTCATCGGGTTGAGAAATGATTTCCGTGGCGAGGCTCCACAGAGGAATGCAGGCTGCCAGTGCCAGGGTTGTCAGCTTTATTGCTCGCATGTGGAGGTCCTGAATCCGAAGAGGCCGGGCTGCCTGATCCCGATGCAATGACGATGGCCGCAAAGGCGCCGGGCATTCTGGCATGCTTGATTGGCCGGTTGCGAGCAACTGCACGCGAACGCCAAGCCACCGGTCATGCCAATGCGCAGTGGTTTCCTTTGCGCACGAGCACCGGCCTCCCCGCCCCGTGGCTCAATCCTCTTGCAGCCCCGGCTCGTCCACCACGAAGCCCGAGCCGTCCTCGTCGCAGAACACGCATTGCTGCACGAAGCTGTCCAGGCTGCTGGCGTGGAACCAGATCAGGCCCTGGTCTTCGTCGCAAAGCATGTCGGTCTGTTCGTCCACGCTGGCGGCGGCAAAGCCGCTCAGTTCCATTTCTTCGAGGAACTGCTCCAGGTCCTCGCAGCCCGCAAACAGCTCATGGTCCAGGCTGCCGATGCGGCCCTTGAAGGCGCCGTGCAGCACTTCCACGAAGGGATTGCCGCCGGGGTCATGGCCAATGACCATGAAGTTCGCGGCAAACAGGTTCTCGCGCTGGTGGTCCTCCACGTCGCAGTGCTCCGAGCCTGCGCGGAAGTGGTGCAGGGTGCGCAGCCAGGCGTGGTTGTCGCCGGTCTCGTCGTCGGCCAGCAGGTAGACCTCGCGGTCAGGCGCCGCTTCGAGCCGGTCGAAGTCCAGGCCGTTCTGCGTGATCAGGAACTGCGCGTAGGCGTCGGAGAAGCCTTGCGCGGCCTGGTACTCGCGCACCGCCTGGGCGTCGGGCAGGGCCAGGCCGAAGGGATTGGGAAAGCGCACTTGCATGGAACGGTCCTTGAAACGGAGTGAACGGCGGCCACGCAGGCCGTGCTCGCAGGATGGTGCAGGCGTTGGGCGGCAGTTTGGTGACAGTTCCGCATCACGAAGAAACCACCAGCCTCGAATGCCCCACGCCACCGCCTTTCTCCACCCGCACCTGCACGGCGATGCGCTCCTTGAGCGCCTCCACATGGCTGATGATGCCGATCATCTTGCCGCTGTCGTTGAGCCTGTCGAGTGCGTCGAGCGCGATCTCCAGCGTGTCGGCATCTAGCGTGCCAAAGCCTTCGTCGAGGAACAGGGAATCGATGGAGGTCTTGTGGCTGACCAGGTCGGACAGTGCCAGGGCCAGGGCCAGGCTGACGAGGAAGGCTTCGCCGCCCGATAGCGTGCGCGTGTCGCGCGAGGTGTCGCCCTGCCAGCTGTCGACGATGTCCAGTTCCAGCTCGCCTTCGGGCTTGCGGCGCAGCAGGTAGCGGCCGTGCAGGCGCGCCAGGTGGAGGTTGGCCAGGTGCAGCAGGTGGTCCAGGGTGAGGCCCTGGGCGAAGCGCCGGTATTTGTCGCCCTTGGCCGAGCCGATGAGGCCGTCCAGGTGCTGCCACAGGTCGCTGTCGCTGGCCTGGGCGGCGATGTGCTCGAACAGGGCCTGCTGGCTCTGGCGGCGGCGCTGGTCATCGGCCAGCTGGGCGCGGGCGCCGCCCAGTTGTTCGCTGAGTGCCGTATGGCGCTCCTGCAGTGTTTGCAGCAGGGCCTGGATGGCTTCGGGTGCCAGGTCGGTCAGGGCCTGGGCCTGCAGATCCGCGTGCTCGCGCTGTGCGGCTTCCAGCAGGGCGGCCGCGCGCTGTTGTGCCGCCTGCAGTTGCTGGCGCAGCGTAGCCAGGCGCTGGCGTTCGGGTGCGGGCACCAGGGCCTGCAGGTAGGCGGGTTCGTCAGCAAAGGGGCTGGCGGCCAGGGCGGCCTGCCATGCGGATTCGGCCTGGGCCGCTTCCTCGCGCTGGCGGGCCAGCGTGGCCTGGGCCTGTTGCTGCTGGCCTTGCAGGGCATCCTGCTGCCGCGTGAGAGCGGCGATGTCGCTGGCGCATTCGGCCAGGGCCTGCGGCAGCTGTTCCACGGGCGGCAAGGGCAGGGAAGGCGGCTCTGCCACAGCCGTATCGGCGGGATGGTGCTGCGCCGTTCTCTGTGCCTCCCACTGTGTTTCCCACTGTTTGTTCCAGCGCTGCGCATCGGCCTCGGCCGCCTCGCATTCCTTGCGCTGCAAGGCCATGGATTGGGCCAGTTGCTGCAGGTCGTGCCGGGCCTGTTGCCAGTGCTGCCATTCGGCTTCGCGCGCTTCAAGCCAGGGCTGGGCGTCGTCGGGCAGGGTGTGGCCGGCCTCGCCGAGTGAGGCCTGCAACTGCGCGTTCAGCGCCTGGGCTTCGGCCTGCAGGCCGGCGATGGATTGCTGCAGTTCTTCGCGGCGTGCGCTGTGGTCGGCCAGGGCCTGCTGCTGCAGCGCAAGCTGGCCTTGCGCGGTCTGCAGTGACTGGCGGCTGTGTTGGGCGGCGTCCTTGGCCTGTTGCAAGGCCTGCTCGCCTTGCTCGGCGGCCTGCACGGCGCGCTTGAGTGTGTCCAGCTGTCGGGCGCAGGCCTGGGCCGATGCGGCGAGGGTGTCGGCCTGTTGCCAACTGTCTGGCGCGAGCTGCAGGGGTTGCGTGAGGCCCTGCCATGTGTCGTTCCATGTGTCGTGCCAGCGTGCGATGTCTTGTTCCAGTTCGTCGGCCTGGCGCTGGCGCGCAGCCTGCGCGGCCGTGGTGGCGGCCAGCGTGGCGCGGGCGGTTTCGCCCTGGGTTTGCAGGGCGTCGAGTTCATCCTGCTTGCGGCGCAGCGCGGCTTCGGTGGCCGAGGCGTCCAGCGCTTCGTAGGCGGCCACGGCCGGGTGCTCGTGCGCGCCGCACAGCGGGCAGGGCTGGCCGGGCTGCAGGGCGTGGCGGTGCTCGGACAGGCTTTGGATGCGCTGCTCCTGGGCCAGCAGTTTTTGCTTGTCGCGGACCTGTTCTCGCACGTCTATGTAGCGCGTGCGCAGGGCTTGCCAGGTGTCCGTCTGCTGCTGCGCCAGTGCTGTTCCTTCGCGCAATTCCCGGGCCAGTGTCTGTTGCTGGCGCGCAAGTTCGCGGCGCTGCGCGGCCTGGGTTTCTGCCTGGCGCCACAGGTGCAGGCGGTCCTGCTCTGCCTGCTCGCGCGCGCGCAACTCGGCCATGCCGCCGCTGCCTTGAAGGCGCTGCGCCTGTTCGTCCTGCGCATGCTGCAGTGCGGCGCTGGCGCGAGCCTGGGCGTCGGTGGCGGCTTGGACCTGGGCCGCGCCGGCTTCGGCGCTTTGCGCCATGCGGGCCAGTTCGGCATCCAGCTTGCGCAGGGCCTGCTGCTGGCTGGCCGCTTGCTGTTGCTGGCTGGCGCGCAGCTTGAATTGCTGGCGCCAGCTGCCCAGGCGCTCGCCCAGCAGGGCATGGGCGGCATGGTGGGTGCAGAACTGTTCCAGCGTTTGGTGCTCGGCCTGCTGGCGGGCCAGGGTGTCTTGCGCAGCCTGGGCCAGGCGGGCGGACAGGGCCTGGGCATGGCGGTGCTGCAGCAGCAGCCGGGCCTGGGTTTGCTGTTCGTGCTCGCGCAGTTGCTGCAGTTGCTGGCGGCTGTCATCGCAGGCGGAGGTGCTGCGCTGCCAGGCCTGGTGCAGCGGTTGCAGTGCTTGAGCAGGCTCGTCGTTGGCCAGTCTTTCCAGTTCGGGCGCGGCCTGCTCCAGTGCCTGGGCGGCGTTTGCGCACCCGGTGCCGGCGGCCTGCAGTGTCTGGATGGCCTGGGCCAGTTGCTGCTGCCATTGGTGCTGGGCCTGGGTGCGCAGGTAGTCGGTCTGCAATGTGGCCTGCTCCGTCACCAGGGTGTCGGCCTGGGCCTGCAGGGCATCGCGCGCCTCAGGCGTCAGCAACTCCACGCCATCGGCCTGGGCCTTGAGCTGGTCCAGGCGCTGGCGCGCATCGCGGGCGCGTTCGAAGACTTTCTGCGAGATCAGGCCGTAGATCTCGGTGCCTGTCAGCTCTTCCAGCAGGCCGGCGCGCTCATTGGCATTGGCTTGCAGAAAAGCCGCAAAGCCGCCCTGGGCCAGCAGCATGGACTTGGTGAAGCGCTCGAAGTCCAGGCCGGTGATGGCGGCGGTCTGCTCCAGCTTGTCGCGCGTCTGGCTGCTGAGGATGCTGCCGTCGCCCCGGGCCAGTTCCACCTTGGGCGCCTGCAGTGCGCCATCGAGCCTGTCGCGTGCGCGGCGCTGGCTCCAGAAGGCGCGGTAGACCTGCCCCTTGACCTCGAATTCGACCTCGGCCAGACAGTCGGCCGTGTGGCGCGTCATGAGGTCGTTGGCCGATGCCGAGATGTTGTTCAGCCTGGGTGTCTGGTGGTACAGCGCTAGGCAGATGGCATCGAGCAGGGTGGACTTGCCCGCGCCCGTGGCCCCGGTGATGGCGAACAGGCCGTTGCCCGCGAACGGTGCCTGCGTGAAATCGATGCGCCATTCGCCCTTGAGCGAGTTGAGGTTCTTGAGCCGCAGCGTAAGGATCTTCATGCGCGGGCCTCCTCGCCGTGTTCGCCGGCGCCTGGCTGGGGCGCATCGAGCCCGGCCACCACCTCCTGGTAGCGCCGGGTGAGGGCCTGGGCCAGGCCGGGCTCCAGTGTTTCCAGCGCCAGGCGGCGCTCGAAGACGTCGGCGGGGCTGATCTCGTGCAGCGACTCGCCAGCGGCAGCGGCCATGCCGGCCACCGCCCGGCCGCGCTGGCGCCGCACGCGCAGCAGTTCCACGGGCAGCTCATCGGCCAGGGCCTGCACGCGGTCGGTGAGCTGGGGCAGGTAGTCGTCCTGCTCCACCACCACCTCCAACCACACGGGCCGTGCAGGGCTGCCGGCCTGGGCGGCGGCGCGCATCAGATCCGGCAAGGCGGTCAGGCTGCCTGCCACCGAGGCCATGGGCTGAAAGCAGGGCACGGGCAGCGGCGTGACGGCCTGCAGCCCTTCGGGGCCCAGGTCCACCAGCAGCATCTGCTTGGACTGGCGGGCCTCGTCAAAGCTCAGCGCAATGGGCGAGCCGCTGTAGCGGATGTGCTCCAGGCCGCCCACTTTCTGCGGCTGGTGGATGTGGCCCAGCGCCACGTAGTCGGCGGGCGGAAAGGCCGAGGTGGGGAAGGCGTCCAGCGATCCCACGTAGATCTCGCGCACGGACTCGCTGCTGCTGGCGCCCACGGTGGTGAGATGGCCCGTGGCGATGATGGGCAGGCGCTGGGCGGATGCGGCGGCCAGCGCGTCACGGCGCGCCATGGCGGCGTCGTGCACGCTGCGGTAGCAGGACTCGATGGCGGCCTGCAGCGCCTGCTGCTTTTGCTCGGCGCTTTGGCCGGGCTGGCTCAGCACCAGGTCGCGCGGGCGCATGAAGGGCAGGGCGCAGACGATGCAGCCGGGCGCGGCCGGCTGCCCCGGCCGGCGCCGCAGCGGCAGCTCGACCACGTGGCTGGCCGTCTCGCCCACGGCGGCAACCACGGTGGTGTCCAGGCAGGCCAGCAGCTCGCGGTTCTCTGCCAGCGTGGCCACGGAGTCGTGGTTGCCGCCCAGCAGCAACAGGGCCACGCCCGCCGCATGCAGGCGCACCACCAGCTGGCTGTACAGCTCGCGCGCATAGCTGGGCGGCGCGCCGGTGTCGAAGATATCGCCCGCGATGAGCACGGCATCGACCGCCTGGGCATCGACCTGCTCCAGCAGCCAGTCGATGAGCGCAGCGTGCTCGGCCTGGCGGCTCTTGCCCATGAAGTGCTGGCCCAGGTGCCAGTCGGAAGTGTGAAGAAGGCGCATGGTTTCGGTATCGCGATATCGGTGCAATGTCCGCCGGATGTGGCGGGGGCGACAGTATGGTCGCTGGCGCGCATGGGTGACAGCAGGACGGCGTGCCGCAGCTAACATCCCGGTTCGCATCAACCAAGGAGACACAGGCATGTTCAGCCACGTCATGGTCGGGGTCAACGACCTCGAAAAATCCAAGCAGTTCTACGACGCATTCCTGGGCGCGCTCGGCGTTGCGCCGGGCATGGCCAACAAGAACCGCTATTTCTACCGCAGCGCGGGCGGCACGTTTGCCATTTCCACACCGATCAACGGCGAGGCTGCCTGCCACGGCAATGGCGCGACCATCGGCTTTGCGACGCAGTCGCCCGAGCAGGCCGACGCGGCCCATGCTGCCGCCGTGGCAGCCGGCGGCGTGACCTGCGAGGATCCGCCCGGCTGGCGCGAGGCTTCGCCCGGTGGCCGGCTGTACCTGGCCTATGTGCGGGATCTGGATGGCAACAAGCTGTGCCTGTTGCATCGGCCGCCGAAGGCCTGAGTTTCTGACCGTGCCGGACGGTGTTTTTTCGGCGCTGGAACCCTGACGTCGAAACGCCAAAATGCAAACAGCCGATGTGCCATCGCTGCACTCGGCTGTTTTTATTGCGGTTGGCCAAGGTGGTGCCACGCCAGAATAATCACCATTGAAATGGCTTGAACTTGCATTTTGGGCAGTGCAATACCGTCTTGTCCCGGCCCTCCAGGAACAGCGCACCGCCCCGGAACTGGTTGATGCTCCAACTTCCACGGCTGCCATCGCTGAATGCGATTTCGCCGCTTGCATAGCAGGGTGACCAGTCTAGCGTGTAGCTGTCTCTTATACACATCTAAAAGGGGGGGGGGGGGGGGGGGGGGGGGGGGGGGGGGGGGGGGGGGGGGGGGGGG
>NZ_JAELTK010000056.1:0-40559 GCF_016428765.1 Delftia sp. ASV31 | reverse complement strand
CAGCTGCAGGGCCACCTGTTCGGGGGAGATGCCGATGCGCTCCAGCGGCGCCAGCAGCCGCTCCAGCACATCGACCAGATCGCTGGGGCGTGTGCTCACGGTCAGCGCCATGCCCAGCGTGGAGGCGCAGACCAGGCGCAGCGCGCTGGCGGCGGCCAGGGCGTAGTGCTGCATCCACACATGGAAGGCAGCAACCAGCAGGGCGGCCACGGTGACCGACAGCATGAGCCGCCGTGCGCCCTCGGTGGCGCGGCCCAGCGACAGCCACAGCAGGCCGCAGGCGGCGCCGGCCAGGGCCAGCAGCCACGGTGAATCGATGAGGAACAGGCCCGTTCCCAGCAGCGCCATGAGCAGCAGCTTGCGGCCCGCGCTCCAGGCATGGAGCCAGCTGGTGTATTCGCTGTAGAGGCTTCCCATGGCGGCCGGCTCCTGCGTCAGTCCTGCGCTTGCAGCCGACGTGCCACGTCGGCTTCATAGGCCGCGCAGACCTCATGGCCGGGGCCGTCTGCGCGCACTTGGCCGCGCTCCAGCCAGAGCACGCGGCCAAAGCTGCGCACGTGGTCCAGCACATGGGTGGAGACCAGCACCTGCTGCTCGACGGCCGCGATGTCCCGGGCCAGCCGCGCCTGGCCCGGCAGGTCCAGGCTGGCGAAGGGCTCGTCCAGCAGCAGCACGCGCGGCGCGGCAATGAGCAGGGCCAGCCAGCACACCTGCTGGCGCTGGCCCTGGCTGAGCCCGGCCACGGCGCGCGGTGCCCAGTCGGCCAGGCCGCGGCTGGCCAGCAGGGCACGGGCGCGCTCCGTGGCCTCGCGCCGCGAGATGCCCGAAGGGCGCAGACCCAGGGCCAGCTCTTCCTCCACGGTGGGGAAGATGATCTGGTCGTCGGGGTTCTGGAACATCAGCCCGACCTGGCCCGGGCGCTGTGCACGGGCCTCGTGCAGTTCGGTGCCGTCCAGCAGCACGCGCCCGGCCTCGGGCGCATCCAGGCCGCACAGCAGGCGGAACAGGCTGGTCTTGCCGGCGCCGTTGTCGCCGATGAGGCCCACGCGCGGCTCGTCCAGCCGCAGGTCGAGGCCGTCAAAGACTGTTGTGATGCCGCGCCGCAGGCGCACGGCTTCCACGCGCAGGCTGGCGGCGCTGGCAGGACGGTCGGCAGTTCGGGAGGATTCGGGCATGGCAAAGGAAAGCGGGCACTTACCTGTAATGCACGCAACCGCAAGGGATCTTGCCGTTGTACAGGCCTGTCGGGGGCGGATTCTAGCAATGCCGTCCAGGCCGTACATCAAGGCTTGAAAGACGGCAATCGATATAAGCACCGTATTTTTTATTCTTTTGTTTGAACAACGTTTTGCAACACACTCGTTAGAACACTAATGACGGCAGATCCAGGGGATTCGCCTGTGCTTGGCGACGACGCAAGACAACGCATGCCCATCGGCTTGCAACTGCGTCCAACTCCTCAACACAGGGCCCGGAAATTGCGCGCCATTGCCTGGAGATGGCGGTGCAAAGGCTGCCGTTGCCGATCCCAGGACCGTTTTCACTGCCGAACCGAGACTCCATGACCGTCCAGACCGCCCATTTGGCCCCGGAAAACGCGCTGATCCGCCTGCGCGACCTGCAAAAGAAATTTGTAACAGCCGATGGCAAGCACTTCGATGCCGTGCGTTCGGTATCGCTGGACATCGGCCAGGGCACGGTCTTCGGCCTGATCGGCAAGAGCGGCGCGGGCAAGTCCACGCTGCTGCGCCTGATCAACCTTCTGGAGCGTCCCGACAGCGGCGAGGTGGTGGTGGCAGGCCAGCGCCTGACCGACCTGGGCCGCCGCGCGCTGCGCGAGGCGCGCCAGAACATCGGCATGATCTTTCAGCAGTTCAACCTGCTGCAGAACGCCACCGTGTTCGAGAACGTGGCCTTTCCGCTGCGCATCCACGGTGGCCATTCGCGTGCCCATATCGAGCAGCGCGTGCGCGAGTGCCTGGACATCGTCGGCCTGACCGACAAGGCGGCCAGCCATCCTGCCCAGCTGTCGGGCGGCCAGAAGCAGCGCGTGGCGATTGCGCGCGCCCTGGCGCCGCGCCCGCAGGTGCTGCTGTGCGACGAGCCCACCTCGGCGCTGGACAGCGAGACCACGCGCTCCATCCTGGCCACGCTGGCGGACATCAACAGCCGCCTGGGCGTGACCATCGTCATCGTCACGCACGAGCTGGCCGTGGTCGATGCGCTGTGCAGCGAGGTGGCCATCATCGAGCAGGGCCAGGTGGCCGAACGCTTCACGCTGCCCGCCCTGCCGCAGGGCCGTGCCTACGAGGCGCCGCAGCGCGCCACGCTGCTGGGCAGCGAACTCGAGGCCCTGCGCGTGGAGCGCGCCGACAAGGCCCTGCGCGAGCGCGGCGCCACCCGCCCCGTAGTGCTGCGCGCCGTGGGTGGCTCCGAGCACTGATGGGGTCTTCACCCCTTCCCGTTTTCCCCTTCTTTTCGATTCCGCATTCCCATGTCTGAAAACATCGTCGAAATCCTGCCCGAGCTGTGGCTGGCCATGGGCCAGACCCTTTTGATGCTGGGCATCGGCCTGTCGGCCGCCGTGCTGATCGGCGGCCCGCTGGGCGTGCTGCTGTTCCTGCTGGGTCCCGGCCAGTCGCTGGACAACCGCCCGGCCTTCGCCGTGCTGAACTGGACGGTCAACACCGTGCGGTCCTTCCCCTTCATCATCTTGCTGGTCGCGCTGGTGCCCTTCACGCGCTGGCTGGCCGGCACCTCCATCGGCCCGCTGGCTGCGGCCGTGCCGCTGTCCGTGGCGGCCATTCCCTACCTGGCACGCCTGGTGGACCAGTGCCTGCGCGATGTGCCGCGCGGCGTGATCGAGGCCGCGCACGCCATGGGCGCATCGGAGCTGCAGATCGTCTGGCGCGTGCTCATCGTCGAGGCGCGTTCGGGCCTGGTGCTGGCGCTGACCGTGCTGGCCGTAAGCTTTCTGTCGTACTCGGCCATTGCCGGCGTGGTGGGCGGCGGCGGCATTGGCGATCTGGCCATCCGCTACGGCTACTACCGCTTCCAGACCGATGTGATGGTGCTCACCGTGACCATCCTCGTGGCCATGGTCCAGGTCATCCAGTTCGTGGGCAACACGGCGGCCCGCCGCCTGGACAAGCGCGGCTGAGCGCGCTGTCCAGACCCGCTTTCTTCTTTCTTCCCGCTCTCTCCCAAAAAAAGGATTCCGACATGACCGCATCCCTTTCCTTCGTGCGCCGCCACCTGCTGGCCTCGGCCGCCGCCCTTGCCGCTGCCAGCGTGCTGGCGCTGCCCGCCCACGCCCAGGCCGACAAGAAGCAGCTGGTGATCGGCGGCACGGCAGGCTCCAACATCGACCAGCTCAAGCAGGGCATCGTGCCGCTGCTGCAAAAGAAGGGCTACCAGGTCAAGCTGGTGGAGTTCAACGACTACGTGCAGCCCAACCTGGCGCTGGCCCAGGGCTCGCTGGATGCCAACTTCTTCCAGCACCGTGTCTACCTGCAGAAGTTCGCGGCCGACCAGAAGCTGGATCTGGTGGAGCTGGTGCAAGGCCCCATTGCCCCGCTGGGCGTGTATTCCAAGACCCGCAAGACCCTGGCCGAAGCCAAGGAAGGCGACCGCGTGACCCTGCCCAACGACCCGAGCAACCTGGCGCGTGCGCTGGTGCTGCTGGAGCAGGCCGGGCTGATCAAGGCCAAGCCCGGCATCGATCCGCTGCGCGTGTCCGAAAAGGACCTGGCCGAGAATCCGCGCAAGCTCAAGTTCATCCCGCTGGAAGCCGCACAGCTGCCGCGTTCGCTGGGTGACACCGAGTACGCCATCATCAACGGCAACTTCGCCATCTCTTCGGGCCTGAAGCTGACCGAGGCCGTCTCGCTGGAAAAGACCCCCGACCACTACCTGAACGTGGTGGCCATCAAGAAGAAGGACCAGGGCACGGCATGGGCCAAGGACCTGGCCGAGGTCTACCGCTCCGCCGAATTCAAGGCCGTGGTGGACAGCAAGTTCCAGGGCTACGCCAAGCCCTCCTTCCTACAGTGAGCCTGCTGAAGGCGGCCACATAATGGCTGCTTGCGGGAGGTGCCCCTCCCGCCTCTTTCCCGCCCGTTTCCCGCCACTTCCTCCAGGAGCAATGCATGAGCCAGATCAAGGTCGCTGTCATCGTGGGCAGCCTGCGCAAGGATTCCTTCAACCGCAAATTCGCCGACGCCATTGCGCGCCTGGCGCCCGAAGGCCTGGTCTTCGAGCAGGTTGCCATCGACAGCCTGCCCCTGTACAACCAGGACCATGACGGCAATGAGGTGGACGTGGTCAAGCAGTTCCGCGCCCAGATCCAGACGGCCCAGGCCGTGCTGTTCCTGACGCCCGAGTACAACCGCTCGATTCCCGGCGTGCTCAAGAATGCGCTGGACCAGGGCTCGCGCCCCTACGGCAAGAGCGTCTGGGCCGGCAAGCCCGCTGCCGTGGCCGGCGTCTCCGTGGGTGCCATCGGCACGGCGCTGGCGCAGCAGCATCTGCGCAATGTGCTGGCCTACCTGGACATGCCCACGCTGGCCCAGCCCGAAATCTTCATCCAGGCCAAGGATGGCCTGTTTGCCGAAGACGGCTCCATCGGCGCCGGCAGCCGCGACTTCGTGAGCGGCTTTGTGCAGAAGTTCGCTGCCTGGGCGCGCAAGCACCAGTGAGCGGTGCGGCAAAGCCGCTCAAGACACAAAAAAGCCCGGCAATGCTGGGCTTTTGCGTTGCAGCTCCTGTGAGCGCAGAGGTCAGGAAGCGTCAGGAAGCGGGAGAAGGGTTGGCAATCGCCGCAGCAGGGCGTGCGGCGGACGATGCCTTCTCGCGCGCCTGGGCCTGGTCGATGGCGTCGATGATCACCACGCCCGTCGACTTGACGCCGGGCGCCGAAAAGCCGGCACCGGGCGTCACGCCGGGATGGGCCAGCAGCTTGCGCGTCATTTCCTGGTTCAGCTGCTGCTGGCTGGGCTTGGCGGGGGTGGGCGTGGCGGCAGGCTGCTCGGGCTCCTCGGGCGCAGGTGTCTCGTCGGTGTTGCGCACATAGCTGCGGTACACGCGCGAATTGAGCTGCTCCTGGTCCTGCTCGCGCTGGTACTGCATGAACTGGTAGACGCCGATGCCCAGCACGGTAATGGCCAGCAGGGACACGGCAATCACCGTGATCACCAGGTTTTCATCGGACGGCGGGCGGACATGGACATGGACAGGGCCGCGGGGCCGGGCATGGGGACGGTGGCTTGTGGCTGGCATGGATGGAAGGCAGTGAATGCAGTAAGGCTGCCTGGATATCGGCAGGTCCGCCGTCTTTCTGAAATACAGACGGTTCGTGTCGGACAAAGCCGCGAATAGGGCGGTGATGGTTCAGCCTACCAGCTTCATGTGTCTGCGAAAGCCCATCGCGCATTGCTTTTTTCAAAGGAGGTGCAGAGGCGGATACCTCTTTTATTCGCCACAGTCCATTGGGAGCATTCCGGACGGCCCGGCACGGCCGCTGTCTTGCCTCTCCAAAAGCAAAAGCGCCTGGGCCGAAACCCAGGCGCTTGTCCATTCATTGAGCATGCAGCCCCTGCGGGCTGCAATGGCCCTCAGGCGGCGATGGCCGTTTCCTGATTGGCGGCAGCCGCTGCACGCACGATGTCGCTGCGGGCCGATTCCAGGGCCTTGGCCTTGGACTCATCGCCCATGGCCACGCCTTCTGCGCGCACGATGCTCACATCGGTGATGCCCAGGAAGCCGAACACCGTCTTCAGATAGCTTTCCTGGTGCTCCAGGGCCTGGCCCATTTCGCTGGTGGAGTACACACCGCCGCGCGTGGAGGCCACGATGACCTTCTTGCCCTTGGCCAGGCCTTCGGGGCCGGCTGCGGTGTAGCGGAAGGTGCGGCCGCCCTGGGCGATGCGGTCGATCCAGGCCTTGAGCTGGCTGGAGATGGTGAAGTTGTAGAACGGAGCGCCAACCACGACCACATCGGCCGCCAAGAACTGGCTCACCAGGGCTTCGGAGATGGCGTTCTGTGCGCGCTCGGCTTCCGTCGTGGCGGCCTGGCCGGTGCGAAAGCCCATGGACACTGCGTTCAGGTGGTCGGGGGCGTTCACGGCCAGATCCAGGTATTCGACCTTGGCGCCGGGGTTGGCGGCCACCAGGGCAGCCACGGTCTGGGCGGTCAGCTGGCGGGACACCGAAGCGGCGCCGGTGATGGAAGAGTCGATGTGCAGCACTTGCATGGAAAAGCTCCTGGGATGTCGGTTGGGATCGCGGTTGGGATCGGCCACTCGGGAAAGCTTGTAGGGCCGACGATGGGATCAATTGTGAATTTGGACAGAGTCTTTGATAAGCCGCCGAAATTGCGATAGATTGTCCTGAATTTGCAGTCAATGAGCACAGGGGAGGGACGCGCGACATGATGGATCTCAACGACATGCTTTACTTCGCCGAGGTGGTGGAGCGCGGCGGCTTCGCCTCTGCCGGGCGGGCGCTGGGCATACCCAAGTCGCGGCTGTCGCGGCGCGTGGCGGAGCTGGAGGCCCGGCTGGGCGTGCGCCTGCTGCAGCGCACCACGCGCAAGCTCTCGCTGACCCAGGTGGGCGAGGCCTATCTGCGCCATTGCCAGGCCATGCGCGATGCGGCCCTGGCCGCCGCCGACACCGTGGCCGAGGTGCAGACCGAGCCGCGCGGCACCATCCGCGTGAGCTGTCCCGTGACCCTGGCCCAGACCGTGCTGGGCGAGCTCATGCCCCAGTTCCTGCAGCGCTGCCCGCTGGTGCATGTGGAGATGCAGGTGACCAACCGGCCCGTGAACCTGGTGGAGGAGGGCATCGACGTGGCGCTGCGCGTGCGCCCCAGCCTGGAGGACAGCGGCTCCATGGTCGTCAAGCGGCTGGATGTGGCGCGCCAGATCCTCGTGGCCAGCCCGGAGCTGCTGGAGCGCCAGGGCACGCCACGCGCCCTGGCCGACCTGCAGCACCTGGACAGCATGTCCATGTCGGCGGTGGATGGCCAGTCCAGCCTGCTGCTGGTCGGCCCCGAAGGCCGCGAGCAACGCCTGCAACTGCAGCCGCGCTACGTGGTGGATGACCTGCTCACGCTGAAATTCGCGGCGCTGGCCGGCAGCGGCATGTGCTGGCTGCCCGACTACATGTGCCACGAGGAACTGGCCGAGGGCCGGCTCGTGCACCTGCTGCCGGGCTGGGAGCCGCCCCAGGGCATCGTGCACGCAGTCTTCCCCTCGCGGCGCGGCCTGGCGCCGGCCGTGCGGCATTTCCTGGATTTTCTCGGCGAGACCGTGCCGGGGCGCAACAGCCATGCCACGCGCGATCCGGCCGGACGCTAGGGTTGGGTTGCACCTCGCCACGCCATAAGAAAACAACAAAACGTTCGTTGGGATAGTTGGCGGTGTTCTCCACAATCGGGGCCCATGTCCAGCAATGGACAGTCCAGGAGAACCCATGAATCCCCACCGCATCATCATCGTGCCCGGCTGGCGCAACTCCGGTCCTGACCACTGGCAAAGCCTGTGGGCGCAGCAGCTGCCGCATGCCGAGCGCGTGGAGCAGGACGACTGGCTGGTGCCCCACCGCGATCCCTGGGTGGCCGCGCTGGAGCAACTGGTGCTGTCCCGGCCCGAGCCAGTGGTGCTGGCCGCCCACAGCCTGGGCTGCATCACGGCCGCGCACCTGGGCCCCGAGGCCAGTGCGCGCGTGCGCGGTGCGCTGCTGGTGGCGCCGGCCGATCCCGAGCGCCGTGCCCAGCTGGCCGACTTTGCGCCCGTGCCCTATGCGCCGCTGCCGTACCGCAGCGTGCTGGTGGCCAGCAGCAACGACCCCTACTGTCCGATCCGCCGGGCCGGCGCCTATGCGAGGGCCTGGGGAAGCGAGTTCGTGCGGCTGCAGAACGCGGGGCACATCAATGTCGAATCGGGCTTTGGCGACTGGCCCCTGGGCCTGGCGCTGCTGCAGTCGCTGATGCAGGGCGACAGCTGGCAGCCGGCCCAGCCCCGGCCTGCCGTGCGTTCGCCGCGCTCGCCGCGTTCGCCACGTGTGGCGGCTGCGCATGCCTCCGTCTCTGCGGGCACTGGCGCTGGCGCGCCATGGGCTGCCGGCCTGTGATGGGCCGGCGGGGGACCGCGGGCAGGGCAGGTCCTTTATATGGTGACAGGCCATTAACAAACAAAAATATATTCTTTTGAGTTTTAAGTCAGCGTTCGCACAATGTGACTGTCTGTGAATACACCGCAGAGATGTCCACTAATAAAAGGCAGCGAACCATGCATTCTTTGAAGCTCAAGACTTTGTTGGCCACCCTGGCGCTGGCCGCCGCGGGAACGGTATCGGCGCAGAACCAGCTGCTCAACGTTTCCTACGACGTGGCACGCGAGTTCTACAAGGACTACAACGCCGCCTTCGTCGCCCACTACAAGAAGACCAAGGGCGTGGACATCAAGGTGGACCAGTCGCACGGTGGCTCCAGCGCCCAGGCGCGCGCCGTCAACGACGGCCTGGCCGCCGACGTGGTGACCTTCAACACCACCACCGACGTGCAGTTCCTGGCCGACAGCGGCGTGGTCGCCAAGGACTGGGCCAAGAAATTCCCCAATGACGCCTCGCCCACCACATCGACCATGCTGTTCCTGGTGCGCAACGGCAATCCCAAGAACATCAAGGACTGGAGCGACCTGATCCGCCCCGACGTGAAGGTCGTGGTGGTCAATCCCAAGACCGGCGGCAATGGCCGCTACGCCTACCTGGCGGCCTGGGGTTCGGTGCGCGAGAAGGGCGGCACCGACGCGCAGGCGGCCGAGTTCGTGCAGCAGCTCTACAAGAACGTGCCCGTGCTGGGCAAGGGCGGCCGCGACGCGACCAGCATCTTCCTGCAGCGCAATATCGGCGACGTGCTGATCACCTTCGAATCCGAAGTGGTCTCCGTGGACCGCGAATTCGGCAAGGGCAAGGTCGATGCCGTCCATCCCTCGGTGTCCATCGTGGCCGAGAACCCCGTGGCCGTGGTCGAGCGCACCGTGGCCAAGAAGGGCACGGGCCAGCTGGCGCACGACTACCTGGCCTGGCTGTACTCCGACGAAGCCCAGGAAATCGCCGCACAGCACGCGCTGCGCCCCCGCTCCGAGGCCGTGCTCAAGAAGCATGCCGATGTGTTCAAGCCCATCAAGCAGTTCACCGTGGCCAAGTATTTCGGCTCGCTGTCCGAAGCCCAGAAGGTGCACTTCAACGACGGCGGACAGTTCGACAAGATCTACGTCCCCGGCAAGTAAGCACGCAAGCAGGCATGAAGGCGGCGCAGTCCGCCTGAGGCCCCCTCCCCACATTGGCTGATTTGGAATCCAACATGGTGTCTGCCGTTCCGACCAGCCCAAGGCCTGGCGCCGACGCTCCTGTGCCCGCACCGTCCGGTGCGGCGCGCAAAGGGCGCGGCGCCAAGCGCGTTTTGCCCGGCTTCGGGCTGACCTTGGGCTATACGCTGTTTTATCTGAGCCTGATCGTGCTGATCCCGTTGTCGGCACTGCTGTTCAAGACCTTCTCGCTCACCTGGCCCCAGTTCTGGGAGGCCGTGGCCTCGCCGCGCGTGCTGGCCTCGTACCGGCTGACGTTTGGCGCCTCGTTTGCGGCGGCCTGCGTGAACCTGGTGTTCGGCCTGCTGATCGCCTGGGTGCTGGTGCGCTACAAGTTCCCGGGCAAGAAGATCGTCGATGCCCTGGTGGACCTGCCCTTTGCTCTGCCCACGGCCGTGGCCGGCATTTCGCTGACCGCCTTGCTGGCCGGCAACGGCTGGGTGGGCCAGTACCTGGAGCCCTACGGCATCCAGCTGGCCTTCAACCCGAACGGCGTGGTCATTGCGCTGATCTTCATCGGCCTGCCCTTTGTCGTGCGCACGGTGCAGCCGGTGCTGGAAGACTCCGAAAAGGAGCTGGAAGAGGCTGCCACCAGCCTGGGCGCCTCGCGCTGGCAGATCTTCTACAAGGTGATCCTGCCGGCCATCACGCCCGCGCTGCTCACGGGCTTTGCCATGGCGTTTGCACGCGCCATCGGCGAGTACGGATCGGTCATCTTCATCGCGGGCAACATGCCCATGATTTCTGAAATCACACCGCTGATCATCATTGGCAAGCTGGAGCAATACGACTACGCAGGCGCCACGGCCGTGGCCGTGGTGATGCTGCTGTTCTCCTTCGTGATGCTGCTGGTCATCAACGCGCTGCAGGCATGGCAGCGCAAGCATTCGGGAGGGGCTTGAGATGGCGTTGTCTCCACAGGAAGCATTGCTTCTCAAGATCATTGGCGCGGTGCTGGTCGCCGTGCTGGTGCTGTACAGGCTCACCGCGCCCCCGAAGGGCCGGCGCGAAAAGCTCACCACCACCGAGCCGCGCGCCGTGCGCTGGATTCTCACGGGCATTGCGCTGATCTTCATCGGCCTGTTCCTCGTGCTGCCACTGGCGGCCGTGTTCACCGAGGCGCTGCGCAAGGGCTGGGACGCCTATGTCGCCGGCCTGCAGGAGCCCGATGCCTGGTCGGCCATCAAGCTGACCCTGATCACGGCGCTGATCGCCGTGCCGGTGAACCTGGTGTTCGGCGTGGCGGCGGCCTGGTGCATCGCCAAGTTCGAGTTCCGGGGCAAGGCCTTTCTGATCACCCTGATCGACCTGCCGTTCTCGATCTCGCCTGTGGTGGCGGGCCTGATGTACGTGCTGGTGTTCGGTGCCCATGGCTGGTTCGGCCCCTGGCTGGCCGAGCATGACATCAAGATCATCTTCGCCGTGCCCGGCATCGTGCTGGCCACCATCTTCGTGACCTTCCCCTTCATCGCCCGCGAGCTGATCCCGCTGATGCAGGCGCAGGGAAGCGACGAGGAGCAGGCCGCCATCGTGCTGGGTGCCACGGGCTGGCAGACCTTCTGGAAGGTCACCGTGCCCAACATCAAGTGGGGCCTGCTGTACGGCGTGATCCTGTGCAATGCGCGTGCCATGGGCGAGTTCGGCGCGGTGTCGGTGGTCTCGGGCCACATCCGCGGCCAGACCAACACCATTCCGCTGCATGTGGAGATCCTCTACAACGAGTACCAGTCCGTTGCCGCCTTCGCTGCCGCCTCGCTGCTGGCCCTGCTGGCCCTGGTGACCCTGGTCATCAAGTCGGTGGCCGAGTGGCGTGCCGAGCAGCAGGCCAAGGCCGCTGCCGACCTGCCTCCCGAGCGCCCCACGGCGGCATCCCAGGCTTCCCAGGCATCCCAGGTGCCGCAGGTGTCCTGAACCTCGGCCCCGACCAGACAAAAGCAAGAGCAAGACCATGAGCATTGAAATACGCAACGTCAGCAAGCAGTTCGGCGATTTCCAGGCCCTGCGCGATGTGAGCCTGGACATCCAGTCCGGCGAACTCATCGCACTGCTCGGCCCCTCGGGCTGCGGCAAGACCACGCTGCTGCGCATCATCGCGGGCCTGGAGACGCCCGACGTGGGCAGCATCCACTTCAGCGGCGAAGACACCACCGATGTCCATGTGCGCGAGCGCAACGTGGGCTTCGTGTTCCAGCACTACGCGCTGTTCCGCCACATGACCGTGTTCGAGAACGTGGCCTTCGGCCTGCGCGTGAAGCCGCGCAGCCAGCGCCCCAGCGAGGCCCAGATCCGCGAGAAGGTGATGAGCCTGCTCAAGCTGGTGCAGCTGGACTGGATTGCCGAACGCTTTCCGTCCCAGCTGTCGGGCGGCCAGCGCCAGCGCATTGCCTTGGCCCGCGCCCTGGCGGTGGAGCCCAAGGTGCTGCTGCTCGACGAGCCCTTCGGCGCGCTGGATGCCAAGGTGCGCAAGGAGCTGCGCCGCTGGCTGCGCCGCCTGCATGACGAGCTGCATGTGACCTCCATCTTCGTGACCCACGACCAGGAGGAGGCACTGGAGGTGGCCGACCGCGTGGTCGTCATCAACCAGGGCCGCATCGAGCAGGAGGGCACGCCCCAGCAGGTCTGGGACAACCCGGCCACGCCCTTCGTCTACGGCTTTCTGGGCGATGTCAACCTGTTCAAGGGCCGCGCCAGCGATGGCCGCGTCTACCTGGACGACGGCACCCAGCTGGACAGCCACGATGCCAAGGGCGCCAGCGACAGCAAGGCCTTCGCCTATGTGCGCCCGCACGATCTGGAGGTGGAGCGCTACTCGCCCGGCCAGAACCTGGACGTCCAGGGACGGCCCACGGGCATCGTCGTGCAGCTGGCCCGCGCCATCGTCGTGGGGCCCATTGCGCGCCTGGAACTTATTCCATCGGAGAGCACCGAAAGCACGGACAATGCCGAAGAGGGTGGCCTGATCGAGGCGCAGATTCCTGCGCAGCAGTTCAGGGACATGGCCCTGCGCGAGGGGGAAACCCTGGTGGTGACACCGCGCCGTGCCAAGGTGTTTCTGGACGAGGCGGCTGGCATCTGACGGCGCGGCAACGGCTTCCTGCACCCGCTGAACAGGGCTGCAGCGCCGGGCCGGCGCCGCAGCCCTGATTTCATTCAACCGGGTGACGAAAGACAAGAATGCTTCAATGGTTTGACAACGCTCCGCGCCGCATCCTGGCGCTCATCAGCCTGGCCTGCGTGGCCATGCTGGCCTTCGGCATGTATCTGCAGCATGTGGTCGGGCTGGAGCCCTGCCCGATGTGCATCGTGCAGCGCTATGCATTGATCGGCGTGGCCCTCTTCACGGGCCTGGGCAGTGTGCGCGGCGGTCGCGGCTGGCTGATCAGCTGGGGCGTGCTGGCGCTGGTGGCTGCAGGCTTTGGCGCCTTCGTCGCCGCGCGCCAGAGCTGGCTGCAGTGGTATCCGCCCGAGTTCGCCACCTGCGGTCGCGACTTCTACGGAATGATCGAGAACTACTCCATCAGCCGTGCCGTGCCCATGATCTTCCGTGGCTCGGGCGACTGCGCTGCCGTGGACTGGAGCTTTCTGGGCGGCTCCATCGCCAACTGGTCCTTCATCTGCTTCGCCATCATGAGCGTGGCCGTCTTGGTGCTGCTGGTGCGCGGCGCTGCCCGCAGGCGCTGAGGCCTAGGCTGAGGCTTGCGCCAGTCGCCGCTGCAGCGACTGGGACATGGTGCTCAGGATGAGCCAGCAGGACGTGGCGCCCGCGTCCAGCACGCCGATGGAGCGCGGCCCCAGCCGGGCCGAGCGCCCGATGCGCGCCTGCAGGTGGCGCGTGGATTCCTTGCCCGCCTCGGCCGCGGCCTCCATGGCCTGCAGCGCCTCGCGGAAACCGGCGCCGGCCTGCAGCGATTGCCGGTAGGCCTGCAGGGCCGGGGCCAGCGTGTCGATGAGGGTCTTGTCGCCCACCTGGGCCTTGCCCATCCCCTGCACATCGGCGACGGCCCGCACCAGCGCCTGGCCGAACAGGGCGGCATCCATCTCCTGCTCCGGCCCAAGAACATCGGCGAAGCCTTGGAAGAAGCTGCCGTACAGCGGGCCCATGGAGCCGCCGATATCGTCCATCAAGGCCTGGGACAGCTGCTGAAGCGCCGCAGGCAGTTGCGCCGCCTGGCTGGCGTCCATGGCATCGAGCCGTGCGCCGCAGCCGGAAAAGCCCTTGGCCATGTTGATGCCGTGATCGCCATCGCCGATCAGGCCGTCGATCTCGCTCAGGAACTCGCGGTGGCTGACGATGGCCGTGATCAGTTCACGCACGATGCTGCCCGCGCCATCGAGCGCGATGGCCGGCCCTTGGCTGGTGCGCCTTGCGGCTTGGGGGCGGGCGGTTTGTGCCTGTTCCTGGGCCTGTGCCTGCGTTCGTGCCGGAGCAGAGGGCAGCGTTGGAATGGCCTCCTGCGGCTGGGGCGGCAGCCCGCCGGCCAGGGTCAGCGCGACTGACTGGCAGGGTGCCTTGAGGCAGGCCAGCAGCTCGTCGTCCAGCTGCATCAGCGTGAGTGTGATGCCCATCATCTCCAGCGACGTGAAGAGATTGCCCACCAGCCGGAAGGCCACCTGAATGCCGCGTTCTTGCAGGCGCCGGGCGACTTCGCCATAGAGGATGTACTGCTCCATCAGCGGCGTGGCGCCCAGCCCGGACAGCAGCACGGCCACGCGGTCGCCCGGGGCGAAGGGCAGGTCGGGCAGCAGGGTGTCCAGCATGCGCTCGGCCATATCGGCCGCCGTGGCCGTGGGGTGCACGGACATGCCGGGCTCGCCATGGTGGCCTATGCCCACCTCCATGCTGCCGCGCTCGATATGGAAGTTGGCCTTGCCCACGGCGGGAATGGTGCATGCCGACAGGCCGATGCCGATGCTGCGCGTGCGGGCCATGGCATGCCGGGCGAGGGCGATCACTTCGTCGAGGCTGGCGCCCATGGCTGCCCGGGCGCCCGCCACCTTCCACATCAGGATCTCGCCGGCCACGCCGCGGCGGATGGCCTCGTCGCCCCGCGCGGCGGAAGGCACGTCGTCGTTGGCCACCACGGTCCTGACCACCATGCCTTCGGCCGCGGCCATCTGCACGGCCATGGCCACGTTCATGTTGTCGCCCGCGTAGTTGCCATACAGGCAGGCCACGCCGGCGCCGCCATCGGCCGCGCGCATGGCGTCGTAGAAGCTTCTGGCCGTGGGGGACGAGAAGACCTCGCCCACGGCGGCGGCGTCGCACAGGCCTGCGCCCACATAGCCCAGAAAGGCCGGTTCGTGGCCCGACCCGCCGCCCGTCACGATGCCCACCTTGCCCCTGCGTGGCGCGCCATGCAGGCGCACGACGCGGGCATTGCCGGCGTCGATGCGCAGGGTGTCGCCATGGGCGGCGATCCATCCCTGGAGCATGTCCTCCACCACCCGGTCGGGGTCGTTGATCACGCGGTTGGTCGTCATGCGTTTGTCTCCTCCAGGTGCGGTCCCGGCGGGTGTGCCGAAGACTGTTCATATGATCATTGAATGGTCATTTTTGATTTGTTGAAATTGGCATGTCAATGCCTTTTGGCTATTCAATAGCCAAGGGAAAACGATAGGATTTGATGGATTTTGTAGAAAATTCAACAGGTTACGTATTTATCTTGCCGGTTCACATAGCTATCGTTGTTTGACAACTGCTCTCCGATTGAGAAGACTCTCAAAAAACATTGATCAAATGATCATGTGATGGTCTTTTGTAATGAAGGGATGCCATGAAGCTGGCCATCGGCTGCGACGAAGCCGCCTGCGACCTCAAGAACGCCGTGAAGCAGCATCTGCTGGCCCAGGGCCACGATGTGGCCGACTTCGGCACGCACGACGGCGAGCCGGTGCTCTATCCCGACATCGGCATCGCGGTGGCGCAGGCCATCGTCCAGGGCCGCCATGAGCGCGGCATTCTCCTGTGCGGCACGGGCATAGGCATGGCCATTGCGGCCAACAAGGTGGCAGGCATCCGCGCCGCGCAGGCCCATGACACCTATTCGGCCGAGCGCGCCAGCCGCAGCAACGACGCGCAGATCATCACGCTGGGCTCGCGCGTGATCGGGGTGGAACTGGCCAAGGCCATCGTGGACCGCTTCCTCGCATCGCGCTTCGATGGCGGCAGCTCGGCCCTGAAGGTGGATGCCATCACCGGCTTCGAGCGCTCGCAGGCCGCCGCGGCCGGGCGCGGGCAGGGCGCGTGACCATGGGCACCGGCACCCGTACCGATACCGGCACCGCACTGCTGCAGGCGCGCGGCGTGGCCAAGTGCTTCGGCGGCGTGCCTGCGCTGCGCAACGGCTGCCTTGAGCTGCAGGCGGGCAGCGTGCACGCGCTGTGCGGCGGCAATGGCGCAGGCAAATCCACCTTCCTGAACATCGTGATGGGCCTGTTGCGGCGCGATGCCGGCGAGATACTGCTCAAGGGCCGGCCGGTGGATTTCGCCACGCCGCACGAGGCGCTGGCGCACCGCCTGTCCATCATCACGCAGGAGCTGTCGCCCATCCCGGGCATGAGCGTGGCCGAGAACATCTTCCTGGGCCGCGAGCCCCGGCGCGCCGGCGTGGTGGTCCGCCATGCCGCGCTGCTGGAGCAGGCGGATGCGCTGCTCAGGCAGCTGGGCTTCGATATCGATCCGCGTGCGCAGATGGGCCGCCTGAGCCTGGCGCAGACCCAACTGGTGGAGATTGCCAAGGCCCTGAGCCGGCAAAGCGAGCTGATCATCATGGACGAGCCCACCTCGGCCATTGGCGAAAGCGAGACCGCCATCCTCTTCGACGCGATACGCCGCGTGACCGCGCAGGGCGCCGGCATCCTCTATGTGTCGCACCGCCTGACGGAGATCTTCACCATTGCCGACAGCTACACGGTGTTCCGCGATGGCGGCTTCGTGCAGACCGGCGCGCTGGCCGATATCGACCGGCGGCAGCTCGTGAAGCTCATCGTGGGCCGGGAAGTCCGCGCTGCCGCCAGCGAGCGCAGGGCTGCGGCGCCGGGCGAGCCGCTGCTGTCGGTGCAGGGGCTCACGCGCCGGGGCGAGTTCGAGGACATCAGCCTGGACGTTGCCCCCGGCGAGGTGCTGGGCATCTACGGACTGATGGGATCGGGCCGCAGCGAATTCCTCAACTGCCTGTACGGCCTCACGCGCGCCGACCAGGGGCAGGCGAGCCTGGGCGGGCTGCCCCTGCCGCGCGGCAATCCGGCGGCGTCGATCAAGGCGGGCCTGGCCCTGGTGACCGAGGACCGCAAGGCCACGGGGCTGGTGATGAGCTCCTCGGTGCGCTTCAACACCAGCTTGCCCGCACTGCCGGGCCTGCAGCGCGCCGGGGTGGTGGATGGCGCGGCAGAGCGCGTGCTGGTGGGCGGCCTGCTGCAGCGCCTGCGCGTGAAGCTGGCCAGCCCGGCCATGCCGGTCTCGGGCCTGAGCGGCGGCAACCAGCAGAAGGTGGTGCTGGCCCGCTGCATGGCCACCAACCCCGTCTGCCTGCTGTGCGACGAGCCCACGCGCGGCATCGACGAAGGCGCCAAGCGTGAGGTGTACGCCTTCCTGGCCTCGCTGGCCGCGCAGGGCCATGCCGTGGTGGTGGTGTCCTCCGAGGCGCCGGAACTGCTGGAGCTGAGCGACCGCATTGCCATCTTCCGCAAAGGCCGGCTTGACCGCGTGGTGGCCGGCCACGGCATCACGCAGGAGGCGCTGATGCACCTCGCTTCCTGAGCCCGGGCGCCGCCCGTGCTGCGTTTTTCCCCTTGCCTTTCACAACACACAGGAGACATGACCATGCCGTTTTTCCGCTTCACCACCGTGCTTGCCGCCGCGCTTGCCGGTGGGCTGTTCCTGGCCGCAGCGCAGGTCCGGGCCCAGGCTCCGGCCCCGCTGCCGGCACCAGCACCAGTACCCGCACCGGCCAAGCCCTACCGCATAGGCGCGGCCGTCTATGGGCTCAAGGGCGAGTTCATGCAGATGTGGACCAAGGAGCTGAAGGCGCATCCGGCCGTGAAGGACGGCACGGTGCAGATCACCGTGTTCGACGGCAACTACGACGCGCTGACGCAGAGCAACCAGTTCGACACCATGATCACGCAGAAGTACGACGGCATCCTCTTCGTGCCCATTGACCTGAAGGCGGGTGCGGCGCCCGTGCAGAAGGCGGTGAAGGCCGGCATTCCCGTGGTGGGCTCCAACACGCGCGTGCAGGGCGATGTGCTGACCTCCTACGTGGGCAATGACGATGTGGTGGCCGGCCGCATGCAGGCCGAGGCATTGATGAAGGCCATCGGCGGCAAGGGCAATATCGTCGTCATCGAGGGGCCCATAGGCCAGTCGGCACAGATCGAGCGGGCGCGCGGCAATGACGAGGTGCTGGCCCGCCACAAGGATGTGAAGGTGCTGGCGCGCAAGACCGCCAATTGGTCGCGTGCCGAATCCATGGGACTGATGGAGAACTGGCTGACCGCATTCCCGGGCCAGATCCAGGGCGTGATCGCCCAGAACGACGACGAGGCCCTGGGCGCGGTGCAGGCCATCAAGACCAAGGGCATCGATATCAAGACCATCCCGGTGGTGGGCGTGGACGGCGTGGCCGCCGCCATCACGGCCGTCAAGCGCGGCGAGATGACCACCAATTTCCAGGATGCCCAGGCCCAGGCGCAGGGCGCGCTGGATGTGCTGCTGCGCCAGCTTGTCGGCCCGTCCTACCGGCCGCGCTCGGTGGTATGGAGCGAGTATGCCCAGGCCATGCCCTGGGGCGACGGCACGGCCAAATCCTACGAGGTGCCCTGGACAGCCATCGTGCCCGCCAATGCCGACGCCTTCTTGCAGAAGGTGCGCAAATGAGCGCCGCCGGCCTGGAGCGGGACTTCGACGGTCGCACGGCCCTGGTCACCGGCGGCGCGGGCGGCATCGGCCTGGCGATTGCCCGGCAGCTCGCCGAAGGCGGTGCGCGTGTCGTCCTGGTGGATCTGGAGCGGCAGGCACTGGACGTGGCCGCTGCCAGCCTGGCGGAGCCCCGGCACCACCTGGCGCTGGCGGTGGATGTGACCAGGCCCGAGGGCGTGGAGCAGGCGGTGGCCACCGTGCTGGAGGCCACGGGCCGCATCGACATTCTGGTCAACAGCGCCGGCGTGGCGCTGCTGGAGCCGGCCGGCGAAATCAGCGAGGCCGCGTGGGAGCGCACGCTGGCCGTCAACCTCACGGCGCCGCTGCTGCTGGCCCAGGCGGTGGCCCCGGCCATGCGCCGCCAGCGCCACGGACGCATCATCAACCTGGCTTCGCAGGCCAGCGTGGTCGCGCTCCGGCGCCATGCCGCCTATTGCGCCAGCAAGGCGGGCCTGGTGGGACTGACGCGCGTGCTGGCGCTGGAGTGGGCGTCCGACGGCATCACCGTCAACGCCATCTCGCCGACGGTGGTGGACACGCCGCTGGGCCGCAAGGCCTGGGCCGGGCAGGTGGGGGAGGCCATGCGGGCGCTCATCCCCACGGGCCGCTTTGCGCAGCCCGAGGAGGTGGCGCGGCTGGCCGTGTTCCTGGCCGGTACGCACGCCGGCATGCTGACGGGCGAGAACATCGTCATCGACGGGGGCTACTCCATCCAGTGAGCGGCCTGCCGGCCCCACGCTTGCATCAACGCGGGAATCGACCATGACGAATCTTCAAGCCGCCTCTTCACATTCTTCGCACCCTTCGCACTCCCCGCAGCCGCCCTTGGGCCGACGCGCGCTGGACCTGCGCAGCCTGCGCGAGCGCTACGGCGTGGTCATCGCGCTGATTGCACTGTGCGCGGCGCTGGCGCTGGCCAACCCCCATTTCATGACCTGGGGCAACTGGGCCGACATCCTGCGCCAGACCTCCATCAACGGCATCCTGGCCATCGGCATGACGTGCGTGGTGCTGACGGCGGGCATCGACCTGTCGGTGGGCGCCATCCTGGCGCTGGCCGGCATGGTGGGCGCCTGGCTGGCGGCCGATGGCCAGGGGCTGGCGGTGAGCGTGGGCGCCGGGCTGGGCGTGGGCATGCTGCTGGGCGGCGTCAACGGCCTGCTGGTGGCCTGGTTCGCGGTGCCGCCCTTCGTGGCCACGCTGGGCATGCTCAGTGCGGCGCGTGGCCTGACCTACATCTACAACGACGGCATGCCGGTGTCCGAGCTGCCCGACGGCTTTCTTGCCATCGGCGCCGGCCAGCTGGGACCCGTGCCCATGCCCATCGTGATCTTTGCCGTTGCCGTCGCGGTGTTCGCCTTCGTGCTGCGCTACACCGTGTATGGCCGCTACATCTACGCCGTGGGCGGCAACCTGCGCAGCGCCAAGACCAGCGGCATCAACACCCGCGCCATCGTGCTGCTGGTCTATGTGGTCAGCGGCCTGCTCGCGGGGCTGGCCGGCATTTTGCTGGCGTCGCGCACCACGGCGGCGCTGCCGCAGGCCGGCGTGTCCTACGAGCTGGACGCCATCGCGGCCGTGGTGATCGGCGGCACCAGCCTGTCGGGCGGCACGGGCAGCCTGGGCGGCACGGTCGTCGGCGCCCTGCTCATCGGCGTGATCAACAACGGGCTGAACCTGCTGGGCGTGTCCTCGTACTACCAGCAGCTGATCAAGGGCGTGATCATCGTCGGCGCCGTGCTGCTCGACAGTTCGCGCCGCAGGGCATGAAGCGCTGTGCCCACGTCCTGTCCACCATCTGCAACCCGGGAGAGTTCCATGCAAAACACCCTGCCTGACGCCGCCGATACGAACATGCTGGCCGTGGTCTGCCACGGCCCCAGGGATTACCGGCTCGAACGCGTCGCGCGTCCGCAGGCCGGGCCGCGCGAGCTGGTCATCCGCGTGGCTTCCTGCGGCATTTGCGCGGGCGACTGCAAATGCTGGGCTGGCGCGCCGCGCTTCTGGGGAGATCCGGAAAAAGGCCGCCCCGCCTATGTGCGCCCTCCGGTGATCGCGGGCCACGAGTTCTGGGGCCATGTGGTGCAGGTGGGCGAGGGCGCCCAGGAGCACCACGGCGTGCAGCTGGGTGACCGGGTGATCGCCGAGCAGATCGTGCCCTGCCATGCCTGCCGCTATTGCAGGACCGGCTTTCGTTGGATGTGCGAGGTGCACGATGTCTACGGCTTCCAGGGCCAGGTGGCCGATGGCGGCATGGCCGAGTACATGCGCCTGTCCGCCCGCGCCGTGGTGCACCGGATTCCCGAGAGCGTGGCCTTCGAGGATGCGGCCATCACCGAGCCACTGTCCTGCGCCATCCATGCCGTCAACCGCGGCGACATCCAGCTCGATGATGTGGTGGTCATCGCCGGCGCGGGCACGCTGGGCCTGCTCATGGCCCAGGTCGCGCGCCTGAAGACGCCGCGCCGGCTGGTGGTCATGGACCTGTCGGACCAGCGCCTGGCGCTGGCGCGCCGCTGCGGCGCCGACGTGACCATCAACCCCGCGCGCGAGGATGCCCGCGCCATCGTGCACGCACTGACCGACGGCTATGGCTGCGATGTGTACATAGAGACCACGGGCGCGCCCTCGGGCGTGACGCAGGGGCTGGACCTGGTGCGCAAGCTCGGCCGCTTCGTGGAGTTCAGCGTCTTCGGGCGCGAGACCACGGTGGACTGGTCCATCATCGGCGAGGAAAAGGAGCTGGACCTGCGCGGCGCCCACCTGAGCGCCCATTGCTACCCCATTGCCATCGACCTGCTGGCGCGCGGGCTGGTCACCTCCGAGGGCATCGTCACCCACCGCTATGCGCTGTCGGAGTGGGAGAGCGCCATCGGGGTGGCCGATTCCATGGACTCGGTCAAGGTCCTGCTGCTGCCCCACGCTGGCGAGGCCCGGTGAGCGGCGCTACACTGCGCGCCTTTCCCGGCACCCTTGGAGGCACCCTTGACTGAAAGCGACCTGACGCGACTGGCGACCCTGTACTACGTCGATGGATGCACGCAGGACCAACTGTCCAAGGAGTTCGGCATCTCGCGCGCCACCGTCGGGCGGCTGCTGCGCCGCGCGCAGGAAGAGGGCATCGTCGAGATCCGCGTGCGGCCGCATTCGCTGGTGTCCGCCGACCTGGAGCGACAGCTGACCGAGCGCTTTCACATCAAGCGCGCGCTGATCGCGGTGGACCACAAGGATGCCGACCGGCAGCGCGAACTGCTGGCAGGCCTGGTGGCCAGCGAGCTGGAGCGCATCCTGGTCGATGGCTCCATCGTGGCCGTGGGCATGGGGCGCAACGTGTCCTCGGTCTCCGAGCACGCCCTGTCCGCCACACGGCGGGAGTGCCATTTCGTCAGCGCCATCGGCGGCTCCTACCGTGGCGGGGAGGCGATGAACGCCGACCACATCGCGCGCCGCCTGGCAGCGCGCTTTGGCGGCAAGTCCGAATCGCTCTATGCGCCGGCCCTGGTGGGCGATCCGCAACTGCGCAAGGCGCTGCTGGACAACGACACCGTCAGGCACACCCTGGACAAAGCGCGCCGCGCCGACATCGCCCTCATCGGCGTGGGCGATGTCAGCGTGGACAGCAACATGGCCCGCATGGGCTGGTTTTCCGCGCAGGAGATCTCGGACGCCCGCCGCGCGGGCACGGTGGGCGACATGATGGGCTACGACTTCATCGACATCCACGGCCAGCCGGCCGCAACCCCCATGCAGGACCGCGTCATCGGCCTGAGCCGCGAGGACCTGCTGCGCATACCCAACGTCATCGCCGTGGCGGCCGAATCCAGCAAGGTCACGGCCATCCTGGGAGCCCTGCGCACCGGCGCCATCGACACGCTGGCCACCACCACGGCCAACGCGGCGGCCGTGCTGCAGCTGGACGATGTCATGGGGGCGACGCGCTGACGCAGTGGGGGAGGCGCGGCTCTTGGGCGGCGCGCCTAGTTCGACGCGCGGCGGTAGAAGGCCAGCGAGCCTGCCAGAGCCAGCAGCATGCCGCCGCACAGGCGGTCCAGCCACATCACGGCCCGCCCGCGCAGCAGCCGCGCGGCGCGTGATCCGGCGAAGGCATAGGCCAGCATCACCAGGAAATCGATGAGCGCGAACACCAGCGCAATGGCGATGTACTGCGGCGCCTGGGCGGCCGCCGGGTCGATGAACTGCGGCAGCAGGGCCGAGCAGAACAGGTAGCCCTTGGGATTGGTCACGGCGACCAGGAACGATTTGAACAGCACGGTGCGGGCGCTGTAGCCGTCGGCGCCGGCCTCTGCCTTGCCGTCGCCCTGGGGTGCCGACAGCGATCCGCCCTGGCTGCGCAGCATGCGCAGGCCCAGCCAGGCCAGGTAGGCCGCTCCCACCCACTTGACTACCGAGAACCAGAACTCCGAGGCCGCCAGCAGCGCGCCCAGGCCCAGCGCGACCGCGCCGACCAGCACGAAGTCCGACAGCACGGCGCCCAGCATGCCCGGCAGGGCGCGGCGCACGCCGTGGCGCGAGCCATTGGCCAGGGCCAGCAGCACGGTGGGACCGGGGGTGATGATCGCGATCAGCGCGACCAGGGAGAAGACGAGCAGGGTGGCGAGGGTCATGTCGGCGAAGGCTCATGCGGTTGGCAACAGCCTGCCACTGTGCCAGCTTTGCCTGCCTTGCGCAGCCCCTGCCGACCCGGGGCAGGGCAAACGGGGCGGGCAGGCGTCAGTCGCTGCCCACGCCGCCGGCGGCAAAGACCGGGCCGCGCGTGCCGGGCACCCAGCCCGGGTAGGTTTCCATCACCTCGGCGAACAGGGCCGAGTCGATCCAGCGCTGCAGCCAGGCCTGCAGGTGCGGCCAGGGCTGCTCGTTCCATTGCGACTCGTCGATGCGCGCGTACTGGCGCACGAAGGGGCGCAGCGCCATGTCGGCCAGGCTGGGGTTCTGGCCGAACAGGTAGCCGGTGGCCTCCAGCTGGTCGTCCAGCTCGGCCAGCCAGGTCAGGGCATCGGCCTGGGCGTGGTTGACCTCTTCGGCCGTGTAGCGCTCGGGGTACTTGCAGCGGTCCAGGGCGTGCTTGAAAAAGCCGTCGTTGCGCTCGATCAGCGCCAGCATGTCCGGCAGCGAGCCGCTGGTCGGTGCCAGCCAGCCGTCCGGGTCATTGGCGCGCAGCGCGTGCAGCATGACATCCAGGCTCTGCTCGATCACGCGGCCGTCCTCCAGCACCAGCACGGGCACCGTGCCCTTGGGCGAGGCGTCGAGCAGCGCCTGCGGCTTGTTGCGCAGGTTGATTTCGCGCAGCTCGCAGGCCAGGCCGGCATGGGCCAGCGCCAGGCGGGCGCGGATGGCGTAGGGGCAGCGGCGAAACGAGTAGAGAACCGGCAGGGTCTGGGTCATGGAGCGGGGACGGGGCTAGGGGCCAAAAGCGGCAGATGATAGCGCCGGGGCCAAAGTCAGGCGGCCTGCGGGTCTTGCCGCGGGCGTCCGTGGCTATTGCAGCTGCGCCAGCAGCCATTGCCTGAAGGTCTTGAGCGCCGCGCTGGGTGCGCGCGAGCGCAGGTGGGTCAGCCAGTAGGCGCCCGTGTCCACCTCCTGCTCGAAGGGGCGCACCAGCCGGCCCTGCTGCAGCAGGTGCTGGAACATGCGCGCCGGCAGCAGGGCCACGCCCGCGCCCTGGGCCGCCGCCTCGGCCAGCGTCAGCGAGGAGTCGAACATGGCCCCGCGCGCCAGCGGCGCGCTCTGGTCCAGCGTGGCAAACCAGCTCTCCCACTCCTGCAGGCGGTACGAGCGCAGCAGCGTCTGCCCTGCCAAGTCGGCCGGCTGGCGCAGGCGCTGGGCCAGGGCCGGGGTGCACATGGGCGTCAGCGGCGCGCGCAGCAGCAGTTCGGCGCGCGTGCCCTGCCAGGCGCCGTCGCCAAAGCGCACGGCCGCATCCAGCCCTTCGCCGGCCAGATCCACGCGGTTGTTGTGCGTGAGCAGTCGCAGGTCGATGTAGGGGTGCTGCTGCTGGAACTGGCCCAGCCTGGGAATCAGCCAGCCGATGGCGAAGGTGCCGACCACGCCCACGGTGAGGACCTCGCGCGGGCGCGGCTCGGCCACCTGCTGCAGCGAATGCTCTATGCGCGCAAAGCTCTCGGCCACGGCAGGCCACAGCGCATGGCCTTCGTCGGTCAGCGCCAGGCCGCGCGGCAGGCGCCGGAACAGCGGCTTGCCCAGGCGCTCCTCCAGGTTGCGGATGTGCTGGCTGACGGCGGCCTGGGTCACGCACAGCTCGTCGGCCGCCCGCGTCAGGTTGAGATGGCGCGCGGCCGCATCGAACATGCGCAGGGCATTGAGGGGCAGTTGCATGGTGAGCCAAAAGTTTTTCTAAGGGATGCTGCCAATTATTCACGCTGGTCGCAGCTTGGGCGCGGCGCTATCGTTGCGTTTGTCGATCTGCAACTGAAAAGGAAAAACAATGCAAAGACGCGATTTTCTGATGACGGGCGGCGCGGCCGCCTGGATGGCGGCCGGGCTGGCGGGCTGCGCCCTGCCATCAAAAAAACAGGGGGCTGCCGACCAGGCCTTCAGGACCGAGCTGGCGCGCATCGAGAAAAGTGTGGGCGGCCGGCTCGGCGTGGCCGTGCTGGAGGCGGAGTCGGGCGCCAGCGTGGACCACCGCGGCGACGAGCGCTTTGTCATGTGCAGCACCTTCAAGCTGCTGCTGGCCGCCCAGGTGCTGGACCGCGTGCAGCAGGGCGATGAGCGTCTGTCGCGCCGCGTGCACTACGCCAGCTCCCGGCTGGTTCCCTACTCGCCGGCCAGCGGCCCGCGTGCCGGCGATGGCGGCGGCATGACCATCTCCGAGCTGTGCGAGGCCGCCGTGGTGCTCAGCGACAACACGGCCGCCAACCTGCTGCTGGACGCCAGCGGCGGCCCGCAGGCGCTGACGCAGTGGCTGCGCGCCAGCGGCGACGAGACCACGCGCCTGGACCGCATGGAGCCCGAGCTCAACGAAGGCCTGCCCGGCGACGAGCGCGACACCACCACGCCCCTGGCCATGGTGCAAAGCATGCAGCGCCTGCTGCTGGGATCGGTGCTGGACGGCCATGGCCGCGCGCTGCTGCAGCAGTGGCTGGTGGCCAGCCGCACGGGCGACAAGCGCCTGCGCGCGGGCATGCCGGCCGGCTGGCGCGTGGGTGGCAAGACGGGCACCGGCGATCGCGGCACGGCCAACGATGCCGTCATCGCCTGGCCCACGCCGCAAAGCGCACCGCTGCTGGTGAGCGGCTACCTCACCGAATGCCCGGCCGACGCGCCGCAGCGCGATGCGGCGCTGGCAGCGGCCGGCAAGGCGGCCGCACGCTGGCAGGCAGCAGTGCAAGGCTAAGTTGCGCCACCATGTCGCTTGATTTGGGCGATTTCAGAAAATTGGCGCGGCCTGAAGACGAGAGACACCGAGGAAGGGCCTGGGCCGGCCGCGCCGCCCCCGCACCGAGGGTGTCGCCGGCCGCCCGTATGCCCCCCTCGTGAGGGGGAAGGCGCACAGCGCCTCAGGGGGTTACAACTTCTTGACCAGGACCTGACTTTTGCGGTCCCAGTTGTACTTGGCCTTGCGCGCCTCGGGCAGCCAGTCGGGGTCCACGGGCTGGAAGCCGCGCTTGATGAACCAGTGCATGGTGCGCGTGGTCAGCACGAACAGGCTGTCCAGGCCCTGGGCCTTGGCGCGCTGCTCTATGCGCTTGAGCAGTTTCTCGCCATCGCCCGTGCCCTGGCTCTTGGGCGAGACGGTGACGGCCGCCATCTCGGCGGTCCTGGCGCTGGGGTAGGGGTAGAGCGCGGCGCAGCCGAAGATCACGCCATCGTGTTCGATGATGGTGTAGTGGGCGATGTCGCGCTCGATCTCGGTGCGGCTGCGCTTGACCAGGGTGCCGTCCTTCTCGAAGGGCTCGATCAGCTGGATGATGCCGGCCACGTCGTCAGGCGTGGCCTCGCGCAGCTCTTCCAGCTTCTCGTCGATGATCATGGTGCCGATCCCGTCGTGCACGTAGATCTCCAGCAGCAGCGCGCCGTCGATGGCAAAGGGCAGGATATGGCTGCGCTCCACGCCGTGCTCGCAGGCATGCACGCAGTGCTGCAGGTAAAAGCCCGTGTCCGTGGGCTGCTCGGGCGTGGGCAGCTCGGCCAGCATGCGGCGGGCCGTGGCCAGCGGCAGCTCGGTGTCGATGGGGTTGGTCTCATCGGCCGGGCCCGTGGGGTCCATGCGGATGCCCGGCACCTCGGTCATGAAGATCAGCTTGTCGGCCTTCAGCTCGATGGCCACGCGCGTGGCCACCTCTTCCATGCTCAGGTTGAAGGCCTCGCCGGTGGGCGAGAAGCCGAAGGGCGACATCAGCACCATGGCATCCATGTCCAGGGCGCTGCGGATGCCGCTGACATCGACCTTGCGCACCAGGCCCGAATGCTTGAAATCCACGCCGTCCACGATGCCCACGGGCCGCGCCGTGAGGAAGTTGCCCGAGATCACCCGCACCCGCGCGCCGGCCATGGGCGTATTGGGCAGGCCCTGGCTGAAGGCGGCCTCGATCTCATAGCGCAGCTGGCCAGCGGCTTCCTGGGCGCAGTCCAGCGCCACGGAGTCGGTGATGCGCACGCCGCGCGAGTACTGGGCCTCATGGCCCTTGGCGGCAAGCTGCTCGTTGACCTGGGGACGGAAGCCATGGACCAGCACGATCTTCACGCCCATGGCCTGGATCATGGCCAGGTCCTGGACGATGGAGCTGAGCTTGCCCGATGCGATGGCCTCGCCCGTCAGTCCCACCACAAAGGTCTGGTGTCGGAACTTGTGGATATAGGGAGCCACGGACCGGAACCAGGGGACGAAGGTGAAGTTGAAGACGGTGGACATGGTGGTCAGTCGGGGCATCGGGCCGATGCCGGGCAGAAAAAAAAGGCCTGCGGACAGGTCCGCCAGGACATGCTCGCGCAGGCAGGCGCCAGTGTAGCGGCATGGCGCGGCACCTGCGCACAGAAATGGGATGGAACGCCACGCAAATCGGCCCTGCTGCACAGTGCCGGGGGCACAAGGCACAGGACCTTGTCCGACGGGGGCCCGCCTGCAAGCCCGTGTAAGCTTCGCCACCATCGGTGAACCACGCAAGGCGCCCCCATTCATGCCATTGAGCGCTTCCATGTTTTTTCCGTTGCTTGCGCGGCCCGCGCGCCTTGTGCCGTGGCTGGCGGCGCTGGGCATGGTCGCAGGGGCAGCCCAGGCTGCAGGGGAGGCTCCGGCCTCCCAGGCCGCCGCCGCGATGAGCTTCGTGCAGGCCCGCCAGGCGCTGCTGCAGGGCTCCGACCAACTGGCCGCCTCGGCCAAGGCCGTGGAAAGCGCGCGGCTCAGACGCCAGGGTACGCAGGGGCTGGGCGGGCCTTCCGTGGCCATCACGGGCCTGGGCTACCGCTACTCGGCCAATGCCGACATCGATCTCGATCCTGCGCGGCGCACCCTGGACGGCGTCCTCGGCCAGCTGCCGCCCTCGGTGGGGCCGGCCATTCCCTCGCTGCCGCAACTGCCCACTTCCTATGCCTTGCAGCGCAAGAGCACGAATGCCTCGGCCAGCCTGTCCCTGGTCTGGCCGTTGTACCTGGGCGGCCTGTCCGATGCGGTGCGCAGTGGCCTGGACGCTGCCACCGACGAAGCCCTGGCCGATGCCGCCAGCAGCAGCCACGCCCTGCATTCGCTGCTGGTGCAGCGCTACTTCGGCGCCCAGCTGGCCGAGCGGGCCGCACGGCTGCGCGAGCGTGCGCTTGAAGGCGTGCGCGTGCATGACACGGCCGCGCAAAGCATGCTCAAGGCGGGCGTGATCTCCCGGCTGGAGCGCCTGCAGGCCCGTGCCGCGCTGGCCGACGCCGAGCAGCAGGCGCGCAAATCGCGCGACGACGCAGACCTGGCCGCAGCGGCGCTGGCGCGCACGGTCAAGGCGCAGCGGCAGGTGCTGCCCAGCACACCGCTGTTCGTCAGCAGCCGGCCTTTGCCGCCGCTGGACGGCTTCGTCACCGCGGCCCAGTCGCACCATCCGGGTCTGGACAAGGTGCAGGCCAAGAAGCGCCAGGCCGAGTCCCTGCACGATGCCCAGGAGGCGCTGCGCCGGCCGCAGCTGCTGGCCTTCGGTTCGCGCGAGGTCAACACCAGCGGCAAGCCCAACTGGGTGGCTGGCGTGGCCGTGCGCTGGACGCTGTGGGACAGCATCGACCGCGATGCGCTGGCCGCCTCCTCGCAGCGCAAGATCGAGCAGGCCGAGCTGACCCAAGCCCAGGCGCTCAGCGACATCGCGCTGCTGGTCGAAAAGAACTGGCTGGGCGTGGAGCAGGCACGCCGCCAGTACCAGGCCCAGCAGGCCCAGGAGGATCTTGCGCGCGAGCTGCTGCGGCTGCGCGAGGCCGGCCTGCGGGAAGGCACCAGCACCACGCTGGACCTGATCGATGCCAGCCTCAATCTCGCCAAGGTCCAGACCCAGCGTGCCGAACTGGCCAACCAGTATGTGCAGGCCCTGGCCGCACTGCTGGAGAGCACGGGCCAGAGCGAGGAATTCGACCGATTCATGGCCCAGGCCGACATACAGATCCCACCCGACGCACCATGAGCACAGCCACGCCCGACCATCCCCGCAGCGCCACCGAAGCACCCGGCCCCGCGCCCGTGCCACCGGGGCGCAGGCGCCCCTGGCTGGCCCTGGCCATCGTGCTGGCCGTGCTGCTGCTCGTGGCCTGGGGCTTTTGGCGTGCGGCGCAGCCCGCCCCCCTGTATTTCCAGGGCCAGATGGAGGCACGCGAGACCGACATCGCGCCCAAGGTTACGGCGCGCATCGCCAAGGTGCGGGTCACCGAAGGCCAGAAGATCCAGCCCGGAGATCTGCTGGTGGAGATGGACAGCCCCGAGGTGCGCGCCAAGCTGGCCCAGGCCGAGGCCGCGCGCGATGCCGCCCAGGCCCAGGCCGACAAGGCGCAGGCCGGCGCCCGCCCGCAGGAAGTGCAGATGGCGCGCCTGAACTGGCAGCGCGCCCAGACAGCCGCCGACCTGGCCCAGACCTCGCTGCGCCGCGTGCAAAGCCTGTTCGACCAGGGACTGGTTGCGGCCCAGAAACGTGATGAAGCCGATGCCAACTGGCGCGCCTCGCGCGACCAGGCGCTGGCTGCGCGTGCGCAGTATGAAATGGCGGCTTCGGGCGCGCGCCAGGAGGATCGCAGCGCTGCCCAGGCCCAGGCCCGCCAGGTGCAGGGCGTGGTCGCCGAGGTGGAGGCCGCGCGTGCCGAGACCGAGCTGCGCAGCCCCGTGGGCGGCGAGGTGGTCCAGGTGCTGGCCCGCCAGGGCGAGCTGTCCCCTCAGGGCGTGGCCGTGGTCACCGTGGTGGATCTGGCCGACCAGTGGGTGGTGCTCAATGTGCGCGAGGACCAGCTTGCACGCTTTGCCCAGGGCAGCCGCTTCACCGGCCGTCTGCCGGGCCTGGACAACCGCGAGGCCGGCTTCGAGGTCTACTACCTGGGTGTGCTGCCCGACTTCGCCACCTGGCGCGCCACGCGTGCGGGCCAGGGCTTCGATGCGCGCACCTTCGAGGTCCGCGCGCGGCCGCAGCAGCCCATTGCAGGCGCGCGGCCCGGCATGAGTGTGGTCGTGGAAGGCGGCCGTTGAGCGGCCGGCGGCAGTGAGCGCGAACCCGACCACGGCCTTTGCCGCCAGCCTGAGGCGCGAATGGCGTCTGCTGCGCGGACGGCCCTGGGACCTAGCCATGGTCAGCTGGGTGCCGCTGCTGGCGCTGCTGCTCATGGTCTGGATCTTCTCGGCAGGCCTGGTCCAGCGCCTGCCCGTCGCCGTCTGGGACCAGGACCACAGCGCCCTGTCGCGCCAGCTGGTGCGCATGCTGGATGCCACGCCGGGCCTGGCCGTGCAGTCGCAGGTGCTCAATGCCTCGGAGGCGCAATGGGCGCTGCAGTCCATGAATGCCTACGCCGTGGTGCAGATCCCGCCCGGCTTTGCGCGCGACATCAAGCGGGGCCAGGGGGCCGACGTGGTGCTCATGCACAACGCCCAGCTGGCCACGCATTCCAGCCTGATCCAGCGCGACCTGCGCCAGGTGGTGGGAACGCTGTCGGCCGGCGTGGAAATGCAGGCCCGTGCCAAGCGCGGCGACCCGGCCCAGGCGCTGCGCGTGCGCATGGAGCCCATACGCACCAACCTGGTGTCGCTGTTCAACATCTCCACCAATTACGAGCAGTTCCTGGCGGCGGCGCTGATTCCCGCGCTGCTGCACATCCTGGGCATGACGGCCGGCGCCTGGTCCGTGGGGCGCGAGCTGCGCGACCGCACGCTGGGCCAGTGGATGGCCGAGGCTGCGGGCCCGGGAAAGCCCGGCTGGAGCGCCATCGCGGGCGCCTTGGCGGGCAAGCTGGCGCTGTCCTGGGCCAGCCTGGGCCTGGGCGGTACGCTGGCCATGCTGTGGCTCACGGCCGGACGGGGCTGGCATCCGGGGCAGGGCGCTGCCAGCCTGGCCTGGGTGGCGCTGGCCCTGCTGCTGCTGATCGCCGTGAGCCTGGCGGCCGGGGCGCTGCTGGCGGCGCTCACGCTGTCGCTGCGCACGGCGCTGTCGGGCGCGGGCCTGCTGTCGGCGCCGGCCTTTGCGTTCAGCGGCGTGGGCTTTCCGCTGCTGGCCATGCCGGATTCGGCGCGTGCCTGGGCCCTGTCCATGCCCTATACCCACTATGCGCGGCTGCAGATAGAGCAGCTGCAGATGGGCGCGCCCATCGTGCAGAGCCTGCCCGTGGTGGCCGGGCTATTGCTGGCCGCGCTGGTGTTGCTGCTGCTGGCCACGGCAGGCCTGGCGCGCGGCCTTTCCCGCCCCGACAAATGGGGAGGGCGCTGAGATGGCCAGGGGCTTTGCGCATGACTTCGTCAGCGCCCTGCGTGCCGTGTTCGGCGACGTGGGCGTGCTCATGCTGCTGGTGGGCGCACCCGTGCTCTACGGCTTCTTCTATCCCTGGTTCTACGGGCAGGAGGTCGTGCAGCGCGTGCCCGTGGCCGTGGTGCAGCACGACGGCAGCGGCCTGGCACGCCAGATGCTGCGCTTTGCCCAGGCCAGCCCGCGCATCGAGGTGGCTCTGGTCACGGGCGACGAGGCCCAGGCACAGCAGGCCCTGCTGGATGGCCGCGTCATGGGCTACGCGCTGCTGCCGCGCGACCTCAAGCGCCGCGTGGTGCGCAGCGAAGAGGCCGTGGTCCCCGTCTATGCCAACGGTGCCTACCCGCTGGCCGCCAAGCAGGTGCAGTACGGCTTTGCCGAAGCCTTCGGCACGGTCTCGGCAGGCGTGGAGCTGCGGCGGCTGACGGCCGGCGGACAGAGCGCATTGCAGGCCCAGGCCAGCCGCTCGCCCGTCAACCTGCAGATGCAGGCTTTGTTCAATCCGACGGAAGGCTACGGCAGCTTCGTCGTCGCCGCCGTGGCCATCATCATCCTGCAGCAGACACTGCTCATGGGCGGCGCGCTGCTGGTGGGAACCTGGCGCGAGCAGGGATTGGACAGGGCGCCGGCACGCACCTGGCTGGCGCGGCTGCTGGCGCTGTGCACGCTGGGCTGGCTCTCGGGCCTGTACTACTTCGGCTGGATCTTCGTCTGGCACGACTATCCGCGCGGCGGCAATCCCTGGGGTGCGCTGGCGCTGCTGGCCGTCTTCGTCCCGGCTGTGGCGGGAGCGGCGGCGCTGCTGGGCTGGTGGCTGGCCAACCGCGAGCGTGCCATGCAGGTGGTGCTGTTCACCTCCATCCCGCTGGCCTTCGTCGGCGGCTTCAGCTGGCCGGCCGAAGCCCTGCCGCAACTGCTGCAGGCGCTGCGCTGGCTGTCGCCCAGCACGGCGGCCATCCAGGCCTCGCTGCGACTGAACCAGGTCGGCGCGCCGCTGGAGGCGGCGCTATGGCATCTGTCCGTGCTGCTGGCCCTGGCGCTGCTGGGCTGGGTGGCCGTGCTCTGGCTGGGCAGCCGCCGTGCGGACCCTGGCGATTGACCGGTCGGGGCTTCAGGCCGGCGCGCCCGCGCCGCGACCCCGTCCCTGCACGGCCAGCATCAGCAGCACCACGCCCACGATGGGCAGCAGCCAGGTGTTGATGCCGTCCCAGCCGGCCGTGTGCAGCAGCTGGCCCGAGCCGAACGAGGCCACGGCCACGGTGCCGAAGACCAGGAAGTCATTGAGGGCCTGCACCTTGGCGCGCTCGGCAGGGCGGTAGCACTCGGTCACCATGGCCGTGGCGCCGATGAAGCCGAAGTTCCAGCCCACGCCCAGCAGCACCAGGGAGCCCCAGAAGTGCAGCAGCTCAAGCCCCATCAACGCCATCAGTGCCGAGGCGGCGATCATCACCAGCCCCAGCGCCGTGATGCGGCGCTTGCCAAAGCGCGCGATCAGCCGGCCCGTGAAGAAGCTGGGCGCGAACATGGCCAGCACATGCCACTGGATGCCCAGTGCCGCCTCGCCCACCGTGTGGCCGCAGCCCACCATGGCCATGGGCGCGGCCGTCATCAGAAAGGCCATGAGGCCGTAGCTGACCACGCCGGCCGAAGCCGCGACGATGAACTGGGGCGTGCGCGCAATCTCGGCCAGCGGCCGGGCCTCGCCCGCCACGGCGCGGGCCTGGGGCGGCGGCAGCTTCAGGCCCAGCAGCAGCGGCAGGGCCAGCAGGGCGAGCACGGCCTGGCTGTAGAAGCTGCCGGCGAACGGTGTCATGGGCAGGGCGTCGCGCGTCCAGATCACCACCTGCGGGCCGATGATGGCTGCGATCAGCCCGCCGATCATCACGCGCGAGATGGCGCGCGCCTGCTCGGCGGGGTCGGTCATGGCGTCGGTGGCCGCAAAGCGGTAGCTCTGCACGCAGGCCGCGTAAAAGCCCGCCAGCGCCGTGCCGATGCAGAAGGTCACGAAATCGGAGTGCGCAATGCCCTGGGCCGCGATCACGCCCGAGACCACGCCCAGGATGGCACCCAGCACATAGGCCGTGCGCCGCCCCATGCGCTGCATCAGCCAGGCCGCAGGCAGCGTGGACAGCGCCAGGCCCAGCTGGTAGATGCTGACCGGCAGCGTGGTGGCCGTGGGATTGGTGGACAGCTGCTGGCCGACCAGGCCGCCCAGCGAAATGATGATGGGCGGCGACGCGCCCCCCAGCGATTGCGCGGCCACGAGCAGGCCAAGGTTGCGGCGCTGCAGCGCTGGAGTATGTTGTTCTGGTGTCATGGCTTGTGCGGCGGAAAGACCGCATCTTCACCGAAAAGCATGAGGGCTGGGTTAAGCGTTGTTCCGTGTGCCAGCCCTGTCCAGGCGCTGCTGGAGCAGGGATTTGCTGTACGCCTCCTGGAAGATCTGGTGGATCAGCTCCCTGAACCATTTGTGCCCCGCGTCATGGTCGTTGCGCGGATGCCAGACGGCGTCGATGGACAGGGCCAGCTCGGGCAGGGGCATGGGGCGCGCCACGCAGTTGGAGCCGGACAGCACGCTGTGCATCCAGTGCGCGGGCATGGCCGCCACCAGGTCGGTGGATTCGATGACGGGCACCATGCCCAGCCAGGTGGGCACCTGGAACATCACGCGCCGCGCCAGCCCGCGCTCGGCCAGGAGTTCGTCCACGATGCTGCTGCCCACGCCCGTGACCTTCAGGTGGCCCTGCTCCAGGTATTTCTCCAGCGTGAGCGGAGAGGCGGCGGCCGGATGGTCCTTGCGCATCAGCACCATCCACTGGTCGTCCAGCAGGCGCCGGGAGGCCGACAGCACCGAGCGACCGCGCGAGACGGAAAGGCGGATTTCCACGCCTTCGTACTCGACGCGGTCCGAGGGCTGGCGGCCGTCGAAGGACTGCACCGACAGGCTGATGCCCGGCGCCACCGCACGCAGATGGATGCACAGCTGCGGGAGCAGCAGCACGCCCACGTAGTCGGACAGGCGCAGGTGGAAATTGCGCCGCGCCGTGGCCGGATCGAAGCCCTTGCTGACCTCGATGGCGCTTTCGATCTCGCTGAAGGCCTTGCGGAAGCTGCGCGCCAGGCGCACGGCCTCGGGCGTGGGCGACATGCCTTCTGCCGTGCGCAGCAGCAGCGGGTCGTTGAACTGGGTGCGCAGCCGGCGCAGCGCATGGCTGACGGCCGAGGAGGTGATGCCCAGCCGCGCGGCGGCCTTGCCCACGCTGCGTTCTTCCACCAGGGCCTCGAAGATCACCAGCAGGTTGAGGTCGATGCTGCGCAGGTTGACCGGAGCCCGGGGCACGCCGTCTGCATGTTGAATGCTGTTCATTTTGATGATGACAAAGATGAGCTTGACTGAATTTTACGTGCGTCACGACAATGCACCAGCTTTGAAATGAATGCCCATGAATTCACCCAGTTTCAACCGCTGTGCCGGTGATTCCGACGCAGTCGAAAATCCAGCGGAACAATATCTGTTTCCAGAAAATTCCTGCGATACCCATTTCCATGTATTTGGTCGTTCCGATGATTTTCCGTTGATTGCGGAGCGCGCCTATACACCGGCTGTCGCGTCCATGGACGGTTATTGGAAAGCCTTTCGCCCATTGGGCGTGGACCGTTGCGTTCTGGTCCAGCCCAGCGTGTATGGCCGCGATCACGGCCTTCTCAAGCAGACGCTGCGCCATGCCGAAGCAGGCCGCATGCGTGGCGTGGCCGTGATCTATGAGGACACGCCGGAGGCGGAGATCGAAGCGCTGCACGCCCTGGGCGTGCGGGGCGCACGGTGCAATGCGCTGTTTTCGGGCGGGGTCTCCGTCTCCAGCCTGCAGGCCGTGGCCGACCGCATCCGGGGCCTGGGCTGGCATGTGCAATTGCTGGTGAACGTGGATGAAGACCCTGGCCTGGCGCAGCGCGTGGCCGACATGGGCGTGGCCGTGGTGGTGGATCACTTCGGCCACCCGTCGCGCCAGCTGGGCGCCGGCGGGCCGGGCAGCCGCAATCTGCAGGCGCTGATGAAGGAAGGCCGGGCCTGGGTGAAGTTCTCGGGCGCCTACCGGATATCGGCAACGGCATCGGCCGTGGACCCGGCCGTGGTTCCCATTGCACATGCCCTGGTGCAGGCCAATCCGCACCGGATCGTATGGGGGTCGGACTGGCCGCATCCCGGAATAAAGGCCCGTTCGAATTCCGCTGGCGAATTGGCGCGGGCATTGGTGGATTGGGTTCCAGAAGAATACAGGCACACGGTATTGGTCGATAACCCCGCGCGCCTGTATTGGGGTCATTGATTTTCAAATAGCAGGAGACAGAGAAAATGAATCGAATCACATCGGGCCGCAGAGGATTTATCCGCACGGCGGTATCTTTCGCGGCGCTGGCTGCGGCATCGGCTGCATCTGCAGTGCAGGCGCGCGCATTTCCGGCCAAGCCGCTCACGCTGGTCGTGCCCTTTGCGCCGGGCGGCAACGTGGACATCGTGGCCCGCACGCTGGGCATTCCGCTGGCCCGGCATGCGGGGCAGTCCGTGATCGTGGACAACCGTGCGGGTGGCGGTGGTGCCGTGGGCTCGGGCTGGGTGGCGCGCGCCGAGCCGGACGGGCATACGCTGCTGGTGGCCACGCCGGGCCAGTTGGGCACCTTGCCCGAGATGATCAAGCTGCCCTACCGCGCCGACAGCTTTGCGCCCATTGCCGTGGTCAGCCGCACGCCCGTGGTCGTGGTGGTGCGCGCCAACGACGCGCGCTTCAAGACCGCTGCCGATTTCATCAAGGCGATGAAGGCCAGGGATGGCAGCGTGACCGTGGGCCATGCCGGGCCGGGCTCGCCCAATCACCTGGCCGTGCTGCAGCTGGAAGATGCCGTGAAGGTGCGCGTCAATCCCGTGCCCTACAAGGGATCGGGGCCGGCCCTGGTCGATTTGATCGGCGGGCAGATCGACGCCGTGGTGGACCAGATCACCAGCTCCACGCCGCATATCAAGAGCGGCGCCCTGCGCGCGCTGTTCGTGCTGGGGCCGCGCGCCGGGGGCGGGCTGGCCGATGTGCCCGACCTGGCCCAGCTGGGCCTGCCGGTGTTCGATGCCACCACCTTCGTGGGCGTGTTCGCGCCCAAGGGTGCGCCCACGGCCAGCGTGGACAGCCTGTATGGCTGGATCTCCCAGTCCGTGGCCGACCCGGAGTTCAGCCGCCTGATCCGCGAACTGGGCAGCGAGCCCTTCCCGGCCAGCGCGGCCGTGCTCCAGCGCCTGGTCAGCGAAGAAGCCGCGCTGGCGGCGCGGCTGACCCGGCAGGGGCGTCTGCGCGCGGAGTAGCCTCCGCGCGCACTTTCCCGATCCTCTAGTACCCGGCCGCCAGCCCGTCGCGGCGCGGGTCGCTGGCGATCTGGTAGCCCTCCACGGCGGGATCGCCCATGCGCCAGATGAACTGGCCGGCGCCGAAGTCCTGGTAGGGGTCGTGGATGACCTCCACCTGGTGGCCCAGCGCCTGCAGGCCGGCAATGGTGGCCGGGTCCATGCCGCCTTCCACGTTGATGGCCAGGCCTTCGTTGACGCGCCAGCGCGGCGCATCGCAGGCCGCCTGGGGCGACTGGCGGTAGTCCAGCATGCGCACCACAGTCTGCATGTGGCCCTGGGGCTGCATGTTGCCGCCCATGACGCCGAAGCTCATCACGGGCTGGCCGTCGCGGGTCAGGAAGGCCGGAATGATGGTGTGGAAGGGGCGCTTGCCCGGGCCCACCAGGTTGGCGCGGTTGGGATGCTGGGGGTCGGTGCCGAAGCCGTGGCCGCGGTTTTGCAGGCTGATGCCGAAGGTCGGCTCCACCACGCCCGAGCCAAAGCCCGAGAAGTTGCTCTGGATGAAGCTGACCATCATGCCGTTCTCGTCGGCTGCCGTCAGGTAGATGGTGCCGCCGCGCACGGGGTTGCCGGCCTTGAAGTCCTGCGCACGGCGCGGATCGATGAGCCTGGCGCGCGAGGCCAGGTAGGCGTCGTCGAGCATCTGTGCGGGCGTCACCTCCATGTCCGCGTCGGCCACGTAGCGGTAGATGTCGGCAAAGGCCAGCTTCATGGCCTCGATCTGCAGATGCTGGGAGGCCACGCCATCCACGGGCAGGCTGGCCAGGTCGAAGTTGGACAGAATGCCCAGCGCGATCTGCGCGGCAATGCCTTGCCCGCCCGGCGGGATCTCGTGCAGCGTGTGGCCGCGGTAGTCCTTGGCCAGCGGCTGCACCCATTGCACCTCGTGCGCGGCCATGTCGGCCATGCCCAGGCAGCCGCCGTGCTGCTGCACGAACGAGGTCACGGCCCGGGCAATCTCGCCCTCATAAAAGGCCTTGCCGCGCGTGGCACCAATGGCGCGCAGGGCGCGCGCTGCGGCGGGAAAGCGGAACAGCTCGCCCACTTCCGGCGCGCGGCCCCGGGGCAGGAAGCTTTCCCTGAACCCCGGCTGCGATTGCAGCTCGGGCGCGCCTGCGGCCCATTTCTGCTGGACCACGGGCGGCACCAGATAGCCGCGCTCGGCGATCTCGGCGGCCGGCTCCATCAGCGCGTCAAAGGGCAGCTTGCCGAAGCGCTCGTGCAGGGCCACCCAGGCGCTGACGGCGCCCGGCACGGTGATGGAGTCCACTCCCCGGCGCGGCGGCTTGTCCTGGCGGCCGTAGCGCTGGTGAAAGTACTCGGGCGCCCAGCCCTGCGGTGCGCGGCCGCTGGCGTTGAGCCCGTGCAGCTCCTTGCCATCCCAGAGGATGCAGAAGGCGTCCGAGCCCAGGCCGTTGCTCACCGGCTCGACGATGGTCATGGCCGCCGCCGCCGCAATGGCCGCGTCCACCGCATTGCCGCCTGCCCACAGCATGCGCAGGCCGGCCTGCGCCGCCAGCGGGTGGGAGGTGGACACGGCATTGCGCGCGAACACGGGCACCCGCCTGGAGTCGTAGGGGTTGCCGGGAGTGAAGGGAGAGGAAGAGGCGTGCATGAAAGAACCTGCCTCAGTCGGCGGTGATGCCCATGGTCTTCACGTCGCGGCTCCAGCGCGTCAGCTCGCGGTCGATCTGCTGCTTGAAGGACTTGGGGTCGCTGGTCTCGGGGTCCAGGCCCTGGGCCTCGAACTGGGCCTGCACTTCGGGGCGCTCCATGATCTTGCGCACTTCCTGGGCCAGCCGCTCGACGATGGCCGGGTCCGTGCCGCCCGTGGTGAACAGGCCGTACCAGGACGTGAAGGCATAGCCGGGCAGGCCGGCCTCGGCGACGGTGGGCACGTTGGGCAGGTTCTTGACGCGCTGCTTCGTGGTCACGGCCAGGATGCGGGTCTGGCCGGTCTTGGCCGAGGTGATGGCGGGCGGAATGCCCGAGAAAATGGCCTGCACCTGGCCGCCCGACACATCGGTGATGGCCGGGCCGTTGCCGCGGTAGGGCACGTGCACCAGGTTCACGCCGGCCTGCTGCGCGAACAGCGCGCCGGCCAGGTGCAGCGTGGAGCCGTTGCCCGACGATGCGTAGTTGATGCTGCCCGGCGCCTTGCGCGCGGCCTCGATCATTTCCTGCACCGTCTTGTAGGGCAGGGCGGCGTTCACCAGCAGCGCGTTGCCGGACTCGGCCACCAGGGTGATGGGCTCCAGGTCCTTGCGCGGGTCGAACGACAGCTTCTTGGCCAGCACGGGCGCCACGGTGTTGCTGCCGATGGAGCCCAGCAGCAGCGTGTAGCCGTTCTTGGGCGCCTTGGCCACCACTTCGCTGGCGATCAGGCCGCCCGCGCCGCCGCGGTTCTCCACCACCACGCTTTGGCCCAGGCGCTGCTGCAGCTCCTTGGCCAGGATGCGGGCCACGATGTCGTTGGCGCCGCCGGCGGCAAAGCCCACCATGATCTTCAGCGGCTGCGAGGGCCAGGCATCGGCGGCGGGCGCGGCCCAGCCGGGCGTGGCGCAGGTCAACAGGGCGGCGCAGCAGACAAGCAGGCGGCGGGACACGGGTGCAGGCATGGAGATCTCCAGAAATCCGGGAAGTGGGAGGGTGCGATCAGGACGATCGGCTATCGGTTGCCAGCGATTTTGATGATAGAAACTGTTTGGTGAAAGCTGGAATTTCTTACGAATCTTGAAAGCAAAACTTTTATGCCAAGCCTGCGCATTCTTCGCACTTTTCTGGCCGTGGCGGCGGAGGGCTCCTTCACCGCCGCCGGACAGCGCGTGGCGCTGACCCAGGTGGCCGTGGGGCTGCAGATGCGCACGCTGGAAAACGACCTCAAGCGCAAGCTCTTCGCGCGCCAGGGCAAGCTGGTCACGCTCAACGAGCAGGGCCGGGCGCTGGTGCCCATTGCCACCCAGCTGGTGGCGCTGTACGAGCAGGCCAAGCACGGCACGCGGGCCGATGCACCGCTGGCCGGCACCGTGCAGTTCGGCTCCATCGTCTCGGCGCTGAGCCAGCTGGTGCGCGCCACGCTGGAGCTCAAGCGCCACCATCCGGCGGTGGACCTGCATGTGGTCTCGGGCAAGTCCAACCGGCTGATCGCCCAGGTGGAGAACCATGAGCTGGACGCGGCCGTGGTGGTCTACAACCCGGCCATCAAGCGCCCCTCGCTGGTCTGGACACCGCTGTATGCCGAGCCCATGGTGCTGCTGGCGCCGCGCGCCGCCCGGCCCGCGGCGCCCGCCGACATGGTGGAGCGCTATCCCTTCATCCGCTTCGACCGCACCGAGCACACGGGCGAGCTGGTGGAGCGCACGCTGCGCCGCCTGCGCGCCAAGCCCCAGGAGTTCCTGGAGCTCAACTCCATCGAGACCATCGTGGAGCTGGTGCGCGACGGCATGGGCGTGGCCATGCTGCCCAATCTGGCGCGGCATGGCTGGGAGGGCGACCCGCGCCTGCGCGTGCTGCCCCTTGCCCAGACCGCCGAGAGCCGGCAGATCGCCCTTGTGCAGCTGCGCACGGCGGCGCGCGCCGAGATCATCACCGCCGTGGGCCAGCAATTCGTGGCGGCGCTGGCGGTGCCGGCCTGAGCACGGCGCTGTGGGTGTTGCGCCGATCCGCGTGTCTTAGGTTGCGTATTGCGCGAGCCCGTGGCCCATGGACCAGTTCTCCTTGTCCACCTCGACCAGGTTGACGAACACGTCCTCGGGCCGCAGGCCAGGGCTTTCGACCAGCAGCTCGGCGATGCGGCTGAACAGCGCCTTTTTCTGCTCCAGGCTGCGGGTGTTGCTGACCGTGAGCTGCACCAGCACCAGATCGTCGCTGCGCGCCACGCCCAGGTAGGAGGCGCTGTAGCGGAAGTTGTCGCCGTCATGCTCGGTGATGGTCATGAAC
>NZ_JAELTK010000055.1:0-41318 GCF_016428765.1 Delftia sp. ASV31 | reverse complement strand
CCTGGGCATCGCCGATGTACAGCGTCAGCAGCACGCGGCCCTGCTCGAAGGCGAGGCGGTGCACGCCGGGCAGCAGGCCCTGGAACTGGGCGGCCAGCTCTTCCGCCAGAAGGCGCAATCCTGGCTCGCGCGGCATGGCCTGGCGCATGGCGTCGGCACTGACGGGAAAGGCTTCGGCCGAGACGAAATGCAGCAGCCTCGGGCGCCGGGGATCGGCCTTCCAGGCTTCCCAGGCCACGAGGAAATTCAGCCCGAACCCGAAACCGGTCTCCAGGATGCGCCATTGCGGCGCATCGGCCCAGGCCGCCGGCAGACCGCAGCCGCCCAGAAAGACGTGGCGGGCCTGGTCCAGGCCGCCGAGTTCGCTGTGGTAGCGGTCGCCGAAGCGCGGGCTGTAGGGCGTGCCATCGGGCAGCCAGTCAATGGGTTCGGACATGGGCAAGGGGCAGAACTACTCCTCCCAGCGCTGCTGGTAGGAGAACACGGGCAGCCGCCACTTGAAGCGGATGGCCGCCAGGCGCAGCGTGAGTCCGCCGGCAAAGCAGACGACGGTGCTGAGGTTGGAGCCCACTTCCAGCGTGCGCAGCCCCAGGAACAGCAGGCACACGGCCAGCGACACGCTGGCGTACAGCTCGCGCCGGAACACGACCGGCACCTGGTTGCACAGCACGTCGCGCAGAATGCCGCCGCTGATGCCGGTCAGCATGCCCGACATCACCACCACCACGGGCGGGTAGCCCAGCTCCAGCGCCACGTTGCAGCCGATCAGCGAGAAGGCGATCAGCCCCATGGCGTCCAGCAGCAGAAAGACCTGCTTGAGATGGTGCATGTGGCGCGCCACGACGATGGTCAGCAGCCCGGCCGAGATGACCAGGTAGACATATTCAGGGTGCTGCGTCCAGCCGATGGGGTAGTGGCCCAGCACCATGTCGCGGATGGTGCCGCCGCCCAGCGCGGTGACGAAGGCGATCACGGCCACGCCGAAGATGTCCATGTTGCGCCGGCCCGCCGCCAGCGCGCCCGACATGGCTTCGGCCGTGATGGCCACGAGGTAGATCACCAGCATGACGGTGAACTGCGATGCCTGGAACGATTCCAGCAGGGAGACGGATGGAAGCACGGAAAACCTCGGGTGAAGACCGGCCCGCGCCGCAGGGTGTGCGGCCACTGCGCCGTCCAGCGCAAGAAGGCGGGCATTGTAGGCGGTCTCTGGGCGGCGGCCGTTTGCGGCACCGCAAATGAAACCGCCCCCGGCGCGGTGCGACGGGGGCGGTGAAAGGGCGCGAAGCGGCTCAGGCCGTAGGAGGCACGTAGCCGGCCGCCGCATCGGCGCCGCCGCCGAAGAAGTGGTTTTCCATCTGGCGGGCCAGGTACTGGCGGGCGCGTGCGTCGGCCAGGTTCAGGCGGTTTTCGTTGACCAGCATCGTCTGGTGCTTGAGCCAGTCGGCCCAGGCCTGCTTGCTCACGCCTTCAAAAATGCGCTTGCCCAGCTCGCCGGGGTAGGGCGGGAAGTCCAGGCCTTCAGCGTCAACGCCAAGCTTGATGCAGTGAACGGTACGTGCCATGGGGAATTGAGTCCTTGTCTTGTGGAGATTCAGATGTTTTGGGAATAACAAACTGAAATCTTATTGGTTTGAGTTTTAAGAGTTGGCTTTGAGAATGCTTTCCACGGCACCAGACCGTCGTCTCCACTCTCTACCGACACTCCAATGAAAATTCGCCGCCACTTTATCAAGTTTCCTGTCGCCGCCGGCCTGATCGCGGGCTTGACCCTGTCGGCTCTGCCGGCGTTGGCCCAGTCGGTGCAACTGCTCAATGTCTCCTACGATCCGACGCGCGAGCTGTACGTGGAATACAACCAGGCCTTCGCCAAGCACTGGAAGGCCAAGAGCGGCCAGGACGTGAGCGTCAAGCAGTCGCATGGCGGCTCGGGCAAGCAGGCGCGTTCCATCATCGACGGCATCGACGCCGACGTGGCCACGCTGGCGCTGGCCGGCGACATCGACGCCCTGGTCAAGAACGGCAACCTGCTCAAGGCCGACTGGCAAAAGCGCCTGCCGCACAACTCGGCGCCCTACAGCTCCACCATCGTCTTCCTGGTGAAGAAGGGCAATCCCAAGAACCTCAAGGACTGGGACGACCTGGTCAAGCCCGGCGTGCAGGTGATCACGCCCAACCCCAAGACCAGCGGCGGTGCGCGCTGGAACTACCTGGCCGCCTGGGAATTCGCCAAGCGCAAGTACGGCGGCGACGCACAGGCCAAGGACTTCATCGGCAAGCTGTTCAAGAACGTGCCCGTGTTGGACACCGGCGCGCGCGGCGCCACCATCACCTTCGTGCAGCGCGGCGTGGGCGATGTGCTGCTGGCCTGGGAGAACGAGGCCTTCCTGGCACTCAAGGAGTTCGGTCCCGACAAATTCCAGATCGTCGTGCCTTCGCTGTCCATCCTGGCCGAGCCTTCGGTGGCCGTGGTCGACAAGGTCGTGGACAAGAAGGGCACGCGCGCCGTGGCCGAGGAGTACCTGAAGTACCTGTACTCCGAGGAAGGCCAGCGCATCGCCGGCCGCAACTACTACCGTCCCACGGATGCCAAGGTCAAGGCCGAGTTCGCGGACAAGTTCCCCAAGCTGGAGCTGGTCACCATCGACCAGGCCTTCGGCGGCTGGGCCAAGGCCGACAAGGACCACTTTGCCGACGGCGGCAGCTTCGACCAGATCTACACCAAGAAGTGAGTGCGGCGCGCCGGCCCGGCCGGCGCCCACCCACTGAATTCACCCGCTTTCCCAGACACCTGCCAACCTCCCACGATCCGCCATGTCCATCTTCCTGACCTCCCGCCACTCTTTGCCGGCCGCGCGCCGCACGGCGCAGGCAGGCGTGCGGATGCACAAGGCAGGAGTGGCAGGCAAGGCAGGCGTGGTGGCATCCAGCTCTTTTCTTCGCTTCGAGACCGTGGCCTTCGCCAGCCGGCGATGTAGCACCTGACGACTCCGTGCGGTGCGCCTGCAGGCCTGGCCCTGCAGGCGGCCGCCCCTTGCTCCGCCTTCCCTTTTTTGTTTTCTGGCTGCATGCCGCGCGCATGCATGGGCAGCGCTTTGTCTGCGCCACGCACCACGCACCACGCACCACGCACCACTCTTCCAAGGATGTCCGTCATGGTCTCGTTCGATTCTTTCCCCCGACACACAGCCAACTGGCGCCGACGCCAACTGCTGGGCGCGGGCCTTGCCGCAGCGGTCGCCACGGTGGGCGGCCCGGCCCTGGCCCAGGACAAGGCGGGTGACCGCGTGCTGCGCGTGGGCCACCAAAAGGGCTGGCTGTCCATCCTGAAGAGCCGGGGCACGCTGGAAAAGCGGCTGGCGCCGCTGGGCGTGTCGGTGCGCTGGATCGAGTTCAACGCCGGCCCCGTGCAGTTGGAGGCGCTGAACGTGGGCTCCATCGACTTCGGCGATGTGGGCGAGGCCCCGCCCATCTTTGCGCAGGCCGCAGGCGCACCCCTGGTCTATGCGGGCGCCACCGTGCCGCGCCCCGGGCTGGAGGCGGTGATCGTGCCCAAGGACTCGCCCATCCGCAGCGTGCAGGACCTCAAGGGCAAGCGCGTGGCCTACAACAAGGGCTCGAACGTGCAGTACTTCCTGGTCAAGCTGCTGGAAAAGCACGGCCTGAAGTACGGCGATGTGCAGTCCGTCTTCCTGGCGCCGGCCGATGCGCGCGCCGCCTTCGAGCGCGGCTCCGTCGATGCCTGGCTGATCTGGGACCCCTTCCTGGCTGCCGCGCAAAAGACGCTGGACGCCCGTCTGCTGGCCGATGCCACGGGCGTGGTCAACAACCGCGCCTACTACTTCACCTCGCGCGATTTCGCCACGCGCAATGCCGATGTGCTGCGCATTGCCATCGAAGAGGTCGATGGGATTGACCGCTGGGCCTCGAAGAACCAGACGGCCGCTGCCGCCGAGCTGTCCAGCATCCTGGGCCTGGACAAGTCCATCACCGAGCTGTACCTGAGCCGCGCCCGCTTCGGCACCTCGTCCGTGACGCGCGAGATCCTGGCCGAGCAGCAGCAGATCGCCGACACCTTCTTCGAGCTCAAGCTCATCCCCCGCAAGCTCAACCTGCTGCATGCCGCGCCGGTGGACCTGATCGCGTCGCGCCCCTGAGCCCACTGCAAGGAGTCCGCACCATGAATGCCAATTCCAAGAAGCCCCGCCTGGACCGCGTGCGCCGCCAGGCCCTGCAACTGCTGGGCACCACCGCCTTCAGCTGGAGCCTGGCCGGCCAGTACGCACGCGCCGAGACGCCGGCCGCCGTGGCCGGGCCGGAGCAGTTGCGCATCGGCTACCAGAAGTCGGCCGTCAACCTGGTCATCCTCAAGCAGCAGGGCGTGCTGGAAAAGCGCTTTGCGGGCACCAAGGTCAGCTGGCTGGAGTTTCCGGCCGGCCCCCAGCTGCTGGAGGCCCTGGCCGCAGGCAGCCTGGATTTCGGCCTGACCGGCGATTCACCCCCGGTCTTTGCCCAGGCCGCGGGCCGCGACCTGCTGTACGTGGGCGCCGAGCCGCCCAAGCCCGAGAGCTCGGCCATCCTCGTGCCGTCGGACTCGCCGCTGCGCGCCCTGGCCGACCTCAAGGGCCGGCGCGTGGCGCTGCAAAAAGGCTCCAGCGCCCATTACCTGCTGGTGCGCGCGCTGGACAAGGCGGGCCTGGCCTGGAACGAGATCCAGCCCGTGTACCTGGCTCCGGCCGATGCGCGCGCCGCCTTCGAGCGCAAGAGCGTGGACGCCTGGGCCATCTGGGACCCGTTCTACGCGGCCACCGAGCTGGCGATTCGCCCGCGCGTGCTGGCCAATGGCGAAGGCCTGTCGGGCAACGCCTCGTTCTACCTGGCCGCGCGCGGCCTGGTGGAGCGCCATCCGCAGGTGCTGCGCGCGCTGTTCGACGAGCTCACGCGGGCCGATCGCCTGGCCCAGAGCGCGCGCCAGGAGGCCGTGGCCCTGGTGGCCGGCTTCAGCGGCCTGGATACGGCGGTGGTCAGCCGCTTCATTGCGCGCCGGCCCAGCTCCCCCGTGGGCCTGCTGGCTGCGCAGACCGTGGTGGACCAGCAGCGCGTGGCCGATGCATTTTTTCGGCTGGGCCTGATTCCGCGCCAGGTGCAGGTGGCCGACATCGTCTGGCGGCCCTCGGCGGCCGAGTACGCGCGGCTGGCCGAGCCTGCGGCGGCACGGCCTTCTTCCGCCCTTTGATTTCCTTCCTCGATTCCGTCCCCTGACTGGAGCAGCGCATGCAGGTTTTCTGGTTCATTCCCACCCACGGCGACAGCCGCTACCTCGGCACGGCCGAGGGCGCCCGCCCGCTCAGCCACGACTATGTCAAGCAGGTCGCCATCGCGGCCGACAGCCTGGGCTACGAGGGCGTGCTGATTCCCACGGGCCGCTCCTGCGAGGACCCCTGGGTCGTCGCCTCCAGCCTGATTCCGGTCACCAGGCGCCTGAAGTTCCTGGTCGCCGTGCGTCCCGGCCTGCATCAGCCCAGCCTGGCGGCGCGCATGGCGGCCTCGTTCGACCGCCTGTCGGGCGGGCGGCTGCTGATCAACCTGGTCACGGGCGGCGACCGCGCCGAGCTGGAGGGCGACGGCGTCTTCCTCGACCATGCGCAGCGCTACGAGCAATCGGCCGAGTTCATCCGCATCTGGCGCGAGATCCTTGAGCGCAGCCATGAGGGCGGCACGCTCGACTACGAAGGTGAACACCTCTCGGTCAAGGGCGCCAAGCTGCTGTTCCCGCCGCTGCAAAAGCCGTATCCGCCCGTGTACTTCGGCGGTTCATCCGAGGCCGCGCACGACCTGGCCGCCGAGCAGGTCGATGCCTACCTGACCTGGGGCGAGCCCCCGGCCGAGGTGGCCAAAAAGATTGCCGATGTGCGCGAGAAGGCGGCGCGCCATGGCCGCAGCGTGAAGTTCGGCATCCGCCTGCACGTCATCGTGCGCGAGACCGAGGACGAGGCCTGGGCCGATGCCGATCGCCTGATCAGCCGCCTCAAGGACGAGACCGTGGTCCAGGCCCAGGCCGCCTTCGCGCGCATGGACTCGGAAGGCCAGCGCCGCATGGCCGCCCTGCATGCCGGCGGCAGCCGCCGCACGCGGGCCGAGCTGGAGATCAGCCCCAACCTCTGGGCCGGCGTGGGCCTGGTGCGCGGCGGCGCGGGCACGGCCCTGGTGGGCGATGCGCAGACCGTGGCCGACCGCATCAAGGAGTACGCGGACCTGGGCATAGACACCTTCGTGCTGTCCGGCTATCCGCACCTGGAGGAGGCCTACCGCTTTGCCGAACTGGTCTTCCCGCTGCTGCCGCTGTCCGTGCGCGACAGGCTGGCTGGCGGCGTGGGCGGGCCGCTGGGCGAGACCGTTGCCAACCTGTACTCGCCGCGCGCGTCGCAAAGCTGAGGGAGTCACGCATGTCCGATGCACGTACCGTTACTGCGCTGCCGGCCTCCTCGGCCCCCCCGGCCGGCGATTCCTGGTCGCCGCTGCTGCGCTTTGCGGCCGGCGTGGGCCGCCGCCTGGTGCCCTGGCTGGTGCCGCTGGCGCTGATTGCCGTCTGGCAGGCCGCCTCGGCCTTCGGCTGGCTGTCCACGCGGGTGCTGCCCGCTCCGCTGGATGTGCTGCGCGCCGCGCAGGCGCTGGCCGAGTCGGGAGAGCTGCTCAAGCATGTACAGGTGAGCGCGGGCCGCGCGCTGGGCGGCCTGGCCATCGGCGGCGGGCTGGGCCTGGCGCTGGGCCTGCTCACGGGCTCGCTGCGCTGGGCGGAGACGCTGCTGGACTCCACCATCCAGATGGTGCGCAACATCCCCGCGCTGGCGCTGATTCCGCTGGTCATCCTGTGGTTCGGCATCGACGAGAGCGCCAAGCTGTTCCTGATCAGCGTCTCGGTGTTCTTTCCCATCTACCTGAACACCTTCCACGGCATACGCAATGTGGACCCCGCGCTGATCGAGATGGGGCGCAGCTACGGCCTCACGCGCTGGCAGCTGTACCGCGAGGTCATCCTGCCGGGCGCGCTGTCCTCCATCCTCGTCGGCCTGCGTTTTTCGCTGGGCCTGATGTGGGTGATCCTCATCGTGGCCGAGACCATCTCGGCGCAGTCGGGCATCGGCTACCTGACCATGAACGCCCGCGAGTTCCTGCAGACCGACGTGGTGCTGGTCGGCATCCTGCTGTACGCCCTGCTGGGCAAGCTGGCCGACTGGTTTGCGCGTGCGCTGGAGCACTGGTGGCTGCGCTGGCATCCGGGCTACCAGCCCAAGTGACACAAGGAGCACGACATGAGCCGATGGAACCGCATGAAGACCACGCTGGCACAGGCCGTGGAGCTGAACACCACCGCGCCGGCGATGGCCTGGGAGGCCTCGTTCGATGCCGATGGCCTGGACGTCAGCGACCGCCTGGCCCAGAACGACGATGCGCCGCAGTCCGCATCCCCCCAATCCGCACCACGCCGTGGCGTGCGCCTGCAGGCCGGCGGGCTGACCAAGCGCTACGGCCAGCGCGAGGTGCTGCACGAAGTGCAGCTGCAGGTGGAGCCTGGCGAATTCGTCGCCATCGTGGGCCGCAGCGGCTGCGGCAAGAGCACCTTGCTGCGCCTGGTCGCAGGCCTGGAGCAGGCCACGGCCGGCACCTTGCTGCTGGACGGCGAGCCCGCCCGCGCCGTGCAGGGCGCGCAGGGCGGCACGCGCATCATGTTCCAGGACGCGCGCCTGCTGCCCTGGCGGCGCGTGCTGGCCAATGTGACGCTGGGCCTGCCCGCCTCGGCCCAGGAGCGTGGCCGCGAAGTGCTGGCCCAGGTCGGCCTGGCCGACCGCGAGGGCGAATGGCCGGCGCGCCTGTCCGGGGGCCAGCGCCAGCGCGTGGCCCTGGCACGCGCCCTGGTGCATCGCCCGCAACTGCTGCTGCTGGACGAGCCGCTGGGCGCGCTCGATGCGCTCACCCGCATAGAGATGCACCGCCTGATCGAAGGCCTGTGGCAACGCCACGGCTTCACGGCCCTGCTGGTCACGCATGACGTGCAGGAGGCCGTGGCCCTGGCCGACCGCGTGGTGCTGATCGAGGACGGCCGCATTGCGCTGGATGAACGCATCGCCCTGCCACGGCCGCGCGTGCATGGCAGCGTGGCGCTGGCGGCCATCGAGCAACGCATTCTCGACCGCGTGCTGCAAAAGCCCGCCGCCGAGCCCGAATCCAACCCGCTGACCGACACCACGGCCTGGCCCGGCGTGCCGGCCCATGGCCTGCGCTGGGCGGTCTGACTTTTCGTTTTCCCCAACCTTCCTTTGATTCCTTTTGATCCCCAGGAGAAAAACATGTCCATTCAAGCCATCAACGTGCGCAACCAGTTCAAGGGCCAGGTGCGCGAAATCATCCGAGGCGACGTTGTCTCCGAAGTCGATGTGCAAACGCCCTGGGGCGTGGTCACTTCGGTGATCACCACGCGCTCGGTGGACGAGCTGGGCCTGGTCGTGGGCTCCGATGTGGTGGCCCTGGTCAAGTCCACCGAAGTGTCCATTGCCAAGCTCTGAGGCCAGGCACTGAAGGCACTGCCGATGCTCAACCGCCCCAGAGCATCGGCTTGTTGACCATGAGGTAGTAGGTCACGGCCATGGCGATGAAGGCCGGGTAGCCCAGCGCCTCCCAGCGCCGGGCATAGATGGCATACAGCGCGGGCAGGGCGGCCTGCGCTGCGTGCGCGCCGCGCGCCATGGCGGCCATGCGCACCTGCAGCCAGACCACGGGCAGCCAGCAGACGCCGGCCAGCAGGTACAGGCCCAGCGACAGTGCCAGCCACGGCGTGGTCAACGGCCAGCCCGCCATGTGGGCCAGGGCAATGCCGCTCACAGGCTGTATGACCACGCAGGGCGTGGTGAACCACCAGTCCGCACGCACCACCAGGCGGCTGACCACGGCCTGGGCAGCGACGCTGCCGCTGCGGTTGGCGAAGAACATGTAGAAGGCCGAGCCCAGGCCGGTGCCGACCAGCAGCACGCTGGACGCGATATGCAGCGTCTTGAGCAACAGATAGAGATTCATGCGGACTCCTTCGGCGTGACAGGTGCCGACATCAGGTGCAGCAGCATGGCTGCGATCGGCAGGTTCTTGAGCAGCGGCCCCAGCGGATGCAGCCACAGCGTGGGCTGCAGCACCGTGGCCAGCACGGTCATGGCGGCCATCAGCAAAAAAGCCGCCAGATAGCTCTCCCGGCCCGGCCGCAGCCACAGCGCCATGCCCACGGCCAGGTCGGCGAGCAGGCCGCTCCAGACCAGGAATGTCTGCCAGCGCGCATCGTGGATGCCGGCATCGGCCAGCACCTGCACGCTCAGGCCCCGGTGCTCGATGGCGCTGACCAGGGCCGTGCCCAGCCAGACGGCGATCAGGCTGAGGTGCATGGCGCGCTGTGAAGGGGGCACCTGGCGCAGGCGGTGTTCACCCATGGCGCAGCGTGGCCAGCAACTGGGCGGGAGCAATGCCGGGCCGGCCGAGCAGGGCTTGCAATCCGGCCGGATCGGTGACGTTGTCGCTGGCCAGCATGGCCAGTGTCTCGCTGCACCACGGTGAGGCGCTGACCCAGTCGCCAGCGCGTGCGCTGGCGCGGGTGAGCCAGCCGGGCAGCGTGCCCACGCGGGCGGGGGCGCGGCCCATCTGCGCGCGCAGGCTGGCAATCAGTGCGGCCAGCGGCAAGGGCAGGGGGCCACCGATCTCGATCATGCCCACGGGCTCGGGGCTCGTCACCAGGCCGGCCACGGCCTCGGCCAGGTCGCGCACGGCCACCGGCTGCACGCGGGCCTGCAGCACGGGGCGCGGCAGCAGCAGCGCTGGCAGGCGCGCCATGGACAGGAACATCTCGCTGCTGGCGCCGCCAGCGCCGAACACCACGCTGGGGCGGACCACGCAGCCCTGCAGATGGCCGGCTGCCGTGAGTGCCAGCAGATGCTCGTCAGCGGTGCGCTTGGTGGTGGCGTAGCGCGTGGCACTGCCTTCTATGCCCAGGGCAGAGATCTGCACCACGCGCCGCACGCCGGCCGCCGCGCAGGCATCGAACAGGGCGATGGGGGCCTGGGCGTGCATGGCATCGATGGGCCGGGAGGCGCTGTCGCGCAGCACGCCCACGGCATTGACCACGGCATCCACGCCCGCCAGGTGCGGCAGCCAGGCCTCGGGCGTGGTGGCCTTGGCGTAGTCGAGCGCAGGCAGGGAATGGCGGCTGCGCGCCACGGGATCATGGCCGGCCAGGGCCAGCAGGTTGACGATATGGCGGCCGATGAAGCCGTTGCCGCCGCAGACCAGAATGCGCATGGTGACCTCCAGTTTCTCTTGTGACGGAAATTTCAGGCTCGGCGCCCGCGCTTGACGCGGGTGTCAGCGGCCTCGGAGCGCACGAAGCGCTGCACGCTGGCGCCCAGGCGCAGCAGCTTGTCCAGCGTGGAGGGCGACAGGCGCAGCATCTCGTCGGTCCAGATGCCCAGTGACTCCATGAGGCGCAGCGTCTCGTGCACGCGGTCCTGGGTGTCGGGGGATTCGTCGTCGAAGCCAGGCTCGGCGATCAGTTCGCGCAGCATCTCCGAGGTCGGGTCGAACTCGCGCTGCTTGCGCTCTCGCACGATGGTGCGCAGCAACTCCCAGACATCGGAGGAGGTCTCGAAGTAGTCGCGGCGGTCGCCGGGCTTGCGGCTGGTGCGGATCAACTCCCAGCCTTGCAGTTCCTTGAGGCTGTTGCTCACATTGGAGCGAGCGGCGCCCAGCGTGTCGGCAATCTCTTCCGCGTTGAGCGGGCGGCCATGGAAAAACAGCAGGGCGTGGATCTGGGCGACCGTGCGGTTCACTCCCCAGGAGCTGCCCATGTCACCCCAATGGTGGATGAAACGGTGTGCGATGGGACTCAGTTGCATGGCCTCAGTGTCTGCAGGCCTGAAATTTCTGTCAAGAGAGAAATTTGAGAAAGCTGAAAAATCAAAACCGGCTGCAGCGCGGAGGCGGCACCTGGCGGGGCGCGGCATGTGCTGCTCCATAATGCTGGGCAGCCTGGCCTGCCACCCAGTACATACACAGGCGGGCCGCCGTTTTGAGGGGAACACCATGACTGCTGTGCAAAACCTGCGTGCCATCACCGTGCTGGCCGGCTGCGCGCTGGCGCAGGCCGCGTCTGCCGCCTGCTATTCCGTCTACACGCCCGAGCAGGAGCTGATCTACCGCTCCAACCGCCCGCCGGTGGACCTGACCTTGCCGCTGCACCAGACCGTGGACAAGATCGAGCGCGGTGCCACCATGGTGTTCACGCTGGACGAATTCAACTGCATCACCGAAATCAACCTGCTGGCCGAACGCGAGCAACTGGCCCGGGCGCGCCAGGAGCGGCAGCGGGACCTGGGCCGCAGCAGCACTCCGCGGTCCTGAGAGGCAAAAGCGAGTTGGGGGCTTTTTTGGGGAGCCGCCAACAGGGCAAGGGGAGAGCCTGAGACAATCGTGCCCCATGAGTGAACCCCGCGACAACAAGATCCCCGACAACCTGCCCGAAGCCGACATCGACGCCCCTGCACTGCCCGAAGGCTGGCTGCAGGTGCTGTCCATGGATATGGACGCCCAGGGCGTGGCCCGCAAGAGCGATGGCAAGGTGGTATTCATCGACGGCGCCCTGCCTACCGAACTGGTCAGCGCCAACACCCATCGCAAGAAAAACAACTGGGAAGCCGCCAGCCTGACGGCCATCCACCGCGAATCTTCCCAGCGCGTGCGCCCCGGCTGCCCGAATTTCGGTCTGCACGCCGGTGCCTGCGGCGGCTGCAAGATGCAGCATCTGCACGTGGGCGCCCAGGTGGCCATCAAGCAGCGCGTGCTGGAAGACAATCTCTGGCATCTGGCCAAGGTCAAGCCCGAGACGCTGCTGCGTCCCATCGAAGGTCCGTCCTGGGCCTACCGTTTCCGCTCGCGCCTGTCGGTGCGCTATGTGGCCAAGAAGGGCAAGGTGCTGGTGGGCTTTCACGAGCGCAAGAGCCGCTACATCGCCGACATGGAGACCTGCAAGATCCTGCCGCCCCATGTGGACGCCATGCTGCTGCCCATGCGTGCGCTGATCGCCTCCATGGATGCGCGCGAAACCTGCCCGCAGATCGAGGTCGCCTGCGGCGACTCCGTCACGGCCCTGGTGCTGCGCCATCTGGAGCCGCTGTCCGAGGACGACCAGGCCCGTCTGCGGGCCTTCGCAGCCGAGCACAACGTGCAGTGGTGGCTGCAGCCCAAGGGCCCGGACACCGTGCACCTCATGGAGCAGGGTGGAGCCCAGCTCGACTATGGCCTGCCCGATTTCGGCATCACCATGCCGTTCAAGCCCACGGACTTCACCCAGGTCAATCCGCACATCAACCGCGTGCTGGTCACGCGCGCGCTGCGCCTGCTGGATGTCAAGAAGGATGAGCGCGTGATCGACTGGTTCTGCGGTCTGGGCAACTTCACCCTTCCCCTGGCCACGCAGGCGCGCGAAGTGCTGGGCATCGAGGGCAGCGATACCCTGGTCAAGCGCTCTCATGAAAACTATGCGGCCAACAACGCACAGCGCGCAGAGGGCGACAAGCTCGCGCCCACGCGCTTTGTGGCGCGCAACCTGTTCGAGATGACGCCCGAGATGCTGTTCGCCGACGGCGTGGCCGGCAAGTGGCTGGTGGATCCGCCGCGTGAAGGTGCGTTTGCGCTGTCCAAGGCCCTGGCCGACATCCACCAGGCGCGAATCGGTGCCGAAGGCGCCGAGCCACTGCCGGCAGGGCATGAGGCCTGGCGCTTTCCCGAGCGCATCGTCTATGTCAGCTGCAATCCCGCAACGCTGGCGCGCGATGCCGGCCTTCTGGTGCATCTGGCCGGCTATCGCTGTGTGTCGGCAGGCGTGGTCAACATGTTCCCGCACACGGCCCACGTGGAGAGCATGGCGGTGTTCGAGCGCTGCGCAGACTGACGACCTTGCTGCCCGTGCCATGAAAAAAGCCGTGGAGCCCTCGGGCGGCCACGGCTTTTTAATGTGCGAATCCAGATCTCAAATCCGGATCTCAGAAGGGGTCAGCTGCGATTGCTGCCTGAGGTCGGCTCGGCAGGCGCCTCGTCCTTGTCGCTGCGGCGGCGGTCGCTCTGGCCCAGGACCGAAGGCGTGCCCTCCATCTTGTTGGCGCGCATGTATTCGTCCATATCCTTCCAGCCTGCAAACACCAGGGCCTTGGACGATTTGGGGTTGAGCGTGTAGCAATCCTCCAGCCCGCGCAGGGCATGGCGGCACGCCCCGCCGATGGCCTTGGCCTCGGCCTCCTTGGCGACGGTGCGGGGGTCCGGTCCCAGGCCCGGAATATCATCCAGCTTGCAGCCGGCGAGCAGCGTGGGCAGCAGCAGGATGGCGAAGGTGCGGGGAAGATTAGGCATGGTCATCTTGAGGAGATTATCGGCAGGCCTCGGAAGAAGTTGAGTCCGCTTTGCACAAATGATGATCCCGGACATGCAAAAGGCCTCCCGAAGGAGGCCTTTGGTGTGCGGCAGGGAAGGCCAAGCCTTCCGCGTGCGGCATCAGTCGCGTTCGCCGCCCATGATGCCCAGCAGGGCCAGCAGGCTCTGGAACACGTTGAACAGGTCCAGGTACAGAGCCAGCGTGGCGCTGATGTAGTTGGTCTCGCCGCCGTCCATGATCTGCTTGAGGTCATAGAGCATGTAGGCGCTGAAGATGCCGATGGCCGCCACCGAGATCGCCATCATGCCGGCCGTGGAGCCGATGAAGACGTTGATGATGGAGCCCACGAACAGTACCAGCACGCCGACGAACAGGAACTTGCCCATGCCCGACAGGTCGCGCTTGATCACCGTGGCCAGCGAGGCCATGACCAGGAACACGCCGGCCGTGCCTGCAAAGGCGGTCATGATCAGCTCGGAGCCGTTCTTGAAGCCCAGGACCATGCCGATCATGCGCGACAGCATCAGGCCCATGAAGAACGTGAAGCCCAGGAGCACGGGAATGCCGGCTGCCGAGTGCTTTGTCTTCTCGATGGCGAACATGAAGCCGAAGGCGCCGCCCAGGAAGACGATGAGCCCCAACCCGCCGCTCAGCGAGCGCGTGATGCCCGTGGCCACGCCCAGCCAAGCGCCCAGCACGGTGGGGAGAAGACTCAGGGCCAGCAGCCAGTAGGTGTTGCGCAATACGCGATTGCGCTCTTGCTGCGAGACACCGTAGCCCGCAGAGCCCAGTGTGGTGACTTGATCATTCATGTGGCCAGTCCTCCGAAGGAGTGTTGTTGCGACTTGCCCATTCTAGGTGGCGGCTTGCGCGCGACTTGCAATACCCCGAGCCGCCGCCATGGTTTGGTTTCGAATGTTTTGTTCTGCGCATGCATTGTCAGTCCTCATACGATTGCTATGCTTATAGGACATTTGTGATGGAATGGATAATTGGAATCTTATGAAGACCAAGCATGAACTCGAACTGGCCGACGTGAAGGCCATTGCCGCCGCCGCAGAAGCCGAGGCGCTGAAGAACAAGTGGGCCGTGACCATTGCCATCGTCGATGACGGCGGCCACCTGCTGTGGCTGCAGCGCCTGGATGGCGCCGCCGCCGTGTCGGCCCACATCGCTCCGTCCAAGGCCCGCTCGGCGGCCCTGGGCCGCCGCGATACCAAGGGCTATGAAGACATGATCAACAACGGCCGCACGGCCTTCCTGAGCGCGCCCACGCTGGACGGCCTGCTCGAAGGTGGCGTGGCCATCATGAAGGACGGCCAATGCCTGGGCGCCGTGGGCGTCAGCGGCGTCAAGGCCATCGAGGATGCGCAGGTTGCCAGCGCCGGCATTGCTGCTCTGGGCCTGTAATAGCCCCTGGTGCACCCATGCTGCATGAATCGGTCCCTGGGGACTGATCCATGCAATCAAGAAAAAGCCCCTGTACCGATGGACAGGGGCTTTTTCTTTGGTCAATCTGCGCTGCAGTGCGGGAAAAAATGCTTGGCTACGCAAAATCCGGAGATTTTGTTGGCTGGCTAATCGACCTCTGAGACTGGAAGTCCCAAGGTCGCCCCACGATGAAACGAAGAAGCCGCCGGTCGGGCATCCGACGACGGCCGGAATCTTGCTTATTTGGTCAGGATGAGCTTGCCCAACTTGGTGGCCTGCAGGCGGTAGGGCGTGCCGTTGTGCACGATGGTCACAGCCTTTTGTCCATTGAGCAGCAAGGTGCTGTCGAGTCCGCTGGCGGCCCCGGTCAGGGCTGCAGATGCTGCGGCCTGCAGCGCTGCAAAGGCCTGGGCGTTGGAGTTGCCGGACAGATGCGAGGTGGCGGCGGAAGTGGCAGACATGCAGGGAATTCCTCAAAAATTGGAAAGTTTTGTGAATGATAACAATTCTCAATTGAAAATCAAGTGAGACTTACTCGCATTGTGGTTTCTGGGACCAGTCCTATCCCTGCGACCCGATGCACTGCCAACGCAAAGAGAATGAAAAACGGCCCCGAAGGGCCGTTGTCGTTGATCGCCAAGCAAGGAATGCCTGCCACGGCCTACTTGGCCGGGTCCGTCACGAAGCCGATCTTGCGCACGCCTGCACGCTGTGCGGCAGCCATGGCCTGGGCCACGCGCTCGTAGCGGACTTCCTTGTCGCCCTGGATATGCAGGTCAGGTTGCGGCTCCTTGGCCGCCTCGGCCTTGAGGTTCTCCTCGAACTGCGTATCGCTGACGGCAACGCCATTCCAGTGGTACTGGCCATCGGCGGAGACGGTCAGGCGCACGGTGGCGGGCTTGACGTCCTCGGGCTGGTTGGTGGCGCGGGGCAGGTCCACGTTCACCGAATGCTTCATCACCGGCACGGTGATGATGAAGATGATCAGGAGCACCAGCATGACGTCGACCAGCGGCGTCATGTTGATCTCGTTCATCACCTCTTCGCCGTCATCGTCCATTGTTCCGAATGCCATGGCTTACGCGCCTTTCTTCAGCGGCAGCACGTTGCCGGCTTCCTTGCCGTCGATGGACACGCGGGCGCCGGTCACGAAGTAGGCGTGCATGTCGTGGGCAAAGCTGTTGAGGGCGTTGAGGATGGACTTGTTGCCACGCACCACGGCGTTGTAGCCGAGCACGGCGGGAATCGCCACGGCCAGGCCCAGGGCGGTCATGATCAGCGCTTCACCGATGGGGCCCGCGACCTTGTCGATCGAGGACTGGCCGGACAGGCCGATGGCGACCAGCGCGTGGTAGATGCCCCAGACGGTGCCGAACAGGCCGATGAAGGGAGCGGTCGAGCCCACGGAAGCCAGAATGGCCAGGCCCGATTGCAGGCGGGCGGTGAATTCGCTGATGCCGTTGCGCATGCAGCGGGTCACCCAGTCGCTGATGTCCAGCGTGTCATGCAGGTGGGCGCTGGTCTTGCGGTGGTGGGCGGTGGCTTCGCGGCCTTCGAGCACCAGGTAGCGGAAGGGGTTGGAGCGGTCATCGCCCAGCTTTTCCAGGCCGCTGGCCAGGTCGGGGCTGTGCCAGAAGTCCTGGGCGTTGCGCGCCAGCTTCTTGAACTTCACGATGTCCAGGGCCTTGATGATCATCACGAGCCAAGAGGCCACCGACATGGCCAGCAGGATGATGGCGACGGCACGGGTGACGAAGTCTCCCTGCGTCCAGACGTGGGCAATGCCGAATTGGGAATCCATGGATACTCCTGAGAATCAATTGAGGGTGAATTTGACCGGGACGGTGACCCACATGGGGGTTGGCGTGCCGTTGCTCTTGCCGGGGACGAATTTCCAGTTCTTGACGCCGTCCACGGCCTGCTGGTCCAGACGGTCGTAGCCGCTGGATTTGCTGACCTCGATCTTTTGAGGCAGGCCTTGCGCGTCCACGAAGATGCGCAGCGTGACCGTTCCCTGTTCCCCCATGCGCCTGCTGATGGCGGGGTAGTTGGGGGCCGGGTTGTTGAGGTAGGCCGCGTTGTTGGACGGCAATTCGATCTTGGGCGGAGCCGGTGGCGCCGGGGGAGCGGGAGGTGCTGGCGGCGCAGGAGGGGCGGGCGGTGCTGGCGGTGCTTCCACCACGGGCTTGGGCTCATCGTCCAGCGTGCCGCGCGGCGCCGCAGGTGCGGGCTTGGGGTCGGCAATGGCCTTGGGCAGCGGCGGCGCCTTCTTCACGACCGGCTGCGGTTTGGGAGGTGGTGGCGGAGGAGGGGGCTTGGGTGCCTCGGGCTCGGGAGCGGGTGGCGAAATGAATTCCGCAATCACCTGGACTGGCACGATGACCTCTTCGGGTGCGCGCTGGAGCAGTCCATGCTGCATCGCCCAGAGGGTTGCTGCATGCAAGACCACGACCGAACCCGCGATGGCCACGTTACGGCCAAGGCCCCCGGGGGGACCAAAACGATCAGACTGGGACATAGAGACAGAAGGAGCGGTCAGCGTATGGGATCCGGGTGCTGTCGCTCGGAAGACGGAGTATCAGCTGCGCAGAATCCACCAGGTGCATGTAACGACGAGGATCAGGCTGCCGACAAGTGCTGAGAGGAGGACCATGCTTTGCTCTCCAGAATGTTGTTGGCAAGCTGGACGGTCTGGGCCGCGACCTCGTTGTGGATGGCGGCCACGGGCTGGCTGGCGCAGCATTGCGCCACCACATCCCGGGCGCAGCTCTCGCAGCGGCCGCACTGCATGGCGATACCCAATTCGAATTGGATCTCGTCAAAGCTCATGCCCGCATGAGCGTGGCGTGCGATCTCACGGTCGGAAACCCGGCGGCATACACAGACGATCATGGCTACAGGCAGTAGTGGCTGGCTATTGATAGGATGAAAAATTATAAATGAGAATTCATCGCATTTGCAATTCTTGGTTGTCTGTAGGGATGTATGGCGCTCGGCTTTACTCGGTATCCAGTAGTTCCACAGTGGCCTGTGCGAGGGTGGCACACCCTGTCAGCGCCATGGCGATCTCCAGTTCATCGCGCAGCAACCTGAGCACATGGGCCACGCCGGCGGCGCCCGCATTGGCCAGCCCCCAGAGTACGGGGCGGCCTATCAGAACAGCCGTCGCACCGAGGGCGATCGCCTTGAGCACGTCTGTGCCGCGCCGTATGCCCCCGTCGGCCAGCAAGGGGAGCTCGTGGCCCGCGCCGCGCACGGCCCTGGCCACGCGGGCTAGGGCTGTTGCCGTGGCCGGTGCGGTGTCCAGCGTGCGCCCTCCATGGTTGGAGACGATGATGCCCGCTACTCCCAATCTCGCGGCCTGCAGCGCATCGGCCGGGTGGAGCACGCCCTTGAGCAGCAGCGGCAGTCGTGTCTGCTGCTGCAGCCAAGCGACGTCATCCCAGGTGGGGGCATGGTTCAGCAGGCCGTCGAACAGGGGGCTCTGGCCTTGTGCGAGTTGCATGGCTGCAAGTGGTGCCATCCCCTGCAGGTTGACGGCAGACACTCCCGGCGGAAGACAAAAGCGCGCGCGGCGTTCACGGTCCCGCACACCGCTGGTGGGTGCGTCCACCGTCAGCACCAGTGCTTCGTAGCCTGCGGCCTCTGCGCGCTTGATCAGTTGCGTGGTGAAGCCTCGGTCATGCTGCAGATAGAGTTGGAACCACAAAGGGCCATGGCCCGGCGTGAGTCGTGCTGCCTGTGCCACGGTCTCCAGCGGCAGGCTGGCCTGTGTGCTGAGCACCATGCCCGCGCCCAGCGCCGCAGCGGCATAGGCGGTTGCAAGCTCTGCGTCCTCATGGGCCATGCGCTGAAAGGCCATGGGGGCCACCAGCAGCGGGCAGGCCAGATCCCTGCCCAGCAACTGCAGCCGGGTATGGCCGCCTGCAAGGGGGCGGAGCACGCGCGGCCACAGTGTGAGCGCGTCCCAGGCGCTGCGGTTGGCCGCAAGACTGCGCTCATCGGCCGCGCCGCCCGAGAAATAGGCCCAGGCGTTGTCGTCCATCCGTTGCCGCGCATGCGCCTCGTGGTCGGCCAGATTGATGATGCCGTCGGGAACGGCTTGCAGCGCGGGCACTTGGCTCATGGCATTGGAATGTTGTCGGTGTGCAGCATCTTCGGCAAGAAGAGGAGGTGGCATCCCGGAAAAAAGAAAAGCCGGCCCAGGGGCCGGCTTTCATCCGTCGTGGCGCAGGCCCGAGGATTACTTGACGTGCTTGCCGATCAGGCCAGCCATCTCGAACATCGAGACTTGGGGCTTGCCGAACACTTCCTTGAGCTTCGCGTCGGCGTTGATCATGCGCTTGTTGGCAGCGTCTTGCAGCTTGTTGGCCTTGATGTAGACCCATAGCTTGCTGATGATCTCGGTGCGGGGCAGGGGAGTGGAACCCACCACGGCAGCCAGAGCGGGGCTGGGGGTGAGGGGTTTCATGAAGGCGGCGTTGGGAGTGCGCTTCTTTGCGGGAGCTGCCGGAGCAGCCGTTGCCTTCTTTGCAGTTGCCATGTTGCTTGTTCCTAGTATGGAGTGGATTCTTTACCAGCGAAAAACCGTCGCTATCCACTGGCAGGCTGATGCTAATGGGAAAAAAACGCTCTTCCAAGCTTACCCGTCAAATTTTTGCCTCGATTTGTTGCTGTGGCGCTGTTTTTTGAGGAGTTTTTGCATTCTGGCTCGCTTTCGAGGGCCGCCCTGGCAGGTTGGCCGTCGGCGGCAGCGTTTTCAGAAGGGGCTGGCACCGCTCGCGGAAGGGTGTTGTGCAAGGCGTTTTCTGCCCGGCCAGGTGGCCACGAGAATGCCCAGCAGGGCGATCGCAAAGGCCAGCGCCTGCATGGATGTAACCCGTTCGCCCAGTACGCACATGCCGACCACGGCAGCGCTGATCGGCAGCAGTACCGTAAAGGTGCCGGCCTGGGAGGCTGGCACGTTGCACAAGCCTGTCATCCACAACCACACGGTCCACACGCAGGCGGCAAGGGCGTAGAACAGCAACAGACCCCAGATGCTCCATGCCACGCTGCCGAAATCGAAGCGCCACGCCAGATACAGCCCGAAGGGCGTAGACAGCGCAAATCCCCATAGATTGACGATGGATGTGATGCGCTTGGGCCCCAGGGACGTGGTCAGGCGCTTGCCGATGACGGCGTAGAACGCCTCGCAAAGCACAGCGCCGACCAGCAGCATCTGCCCCAGCCACGCCTGCGGTGAGGCTGATGCTGCCGAGTCGGCGCCAGCGTCCGGGCGGGACAGTGCATACAGGCCGATGCCCGCCACGGCCAGCGCAATGGCCAGCCAGGTGCGCGCAGCCACGCGCTCGCGCAGAAACAGCCAGCTCATCAAGGCCACGGCAGCAGGGATGGCAGCCATGGTCACGCCGGCCGTGACGGCGCTTGTCAGGCTCACCCCAGTCACCATGCAGATGGTGAAGAGAAAGTTGCCGAACAGCGACTCAAGAAACAGCAGGCCCTGCGTGCGCCGAGACAGGGGGGGCTCGTCAGCCGGCTTGCGCAGCCAGCGCAGCATGGCGATGGCCCCGATGCCAAAGCGCAGCCAAGCCAGCAGCAGCACCGGAAAAATGGCCGCCAGAGGCTTGGACAGGGCGACATAGCTGCCGACCAGGGACATGCTCAGCGCCAGGCAGGCATAGGCAGATCTGCGATGGGAGGTGTTCACGGCAAGTGCAGGTTTGAGAGGCGGGAGCGCCGCCTGAACGCGCGATGGTACCTGTGAGCGCGTCCGGTGTGCGTGACATGTGCCTGTAGCGGACGCTTGCCATGCTGTGGTGACTTTTCATGCCATGGAATCCATGTTTTGCATTGTGAAATATTGAAATGTTGCATTGCGCCAATTTTTCTCAATACGAGAAATGTGATTTCATATTGAAAAATATGAAAATAACTCGTTGATTTATATGATAAAAATTTTAGTCTTGTATAAGACACAAGATGTTGATGAGGTCTTCTATAAGACTTAAATTTGATCCCAAGGCCGACGCAAGAAAGCCGCTTGTTTCAACCACCTCCCAGGAGAGCAACATGCCCCAATCCCTGACCCGGCAACTGAGCCGTGAACAGCAGATTTCCGCCCTTGAGAAAGACTGGGCGCAGAACCCCCGTTGGAAGGGTGTCAAGCGCGGCTACAGCGCCGCCGACGTGGTGCGTCTGCGCGGCAGCCTGCAGCCCGAGTACACGCTGGCCCAGCGTGGCGCGGAACTGCTCTGGGACAGGATCAACGGCGGTGCAAAGAAGGGCTACGTGAATGCCTTTGGCGCCATCTCCGCAGGCCAGGCCATGCAACAGGCCAAGGCTGGCCTGGAAGCGGTGTATCTGTCGGGCTGGCAGGTGGCTGCCGATGGCAACACCAGCGAAACCATGTACCCCGACCAGTCGCTGTACGCCTATGACTCGGTGCCCACCATGGTGCGCCGCATCAACAACACCTTCAAGCGTGCCGACGAAATCCAGTGGGGCCGTGGCATCAACCCCGGCGACAAGGAATTCATCGACTACTTCCTGCCTATCGTCGCCGATGCGGAAGCTGGTTTTGGCGGCGTGCTCAACGCTTTCGAACTGATGAAGAACATGATTGCCGCTGGCGCAGCCGGCGTGCACTTCGAGGACCAACTGGCTGCCGTGAAGAAGTGCGGCCACATGGGCGGCAAGGTTCTGGTGCCCACCCAGGAAGCCGTCGAGAAGCTGATCTCCGCCCGCTTTGCCGCTGACGTGATGGGTGTGCCTACCATCGTGCTGGCCCGCACCGATGCTGAAGCCGCCAACCTGATCACCTCCGATCACGACGCCAACGACAAGCCGTTCCTGACCGGCGAGCGCACACAGGAAGGCTTCTACCGTGTCCGCAATGGCATGGAGCAGTCCATCAGCCGCGGTGTGGCCTATGCGCCCTATGCCGACCTGGTGTGGTGCGAAACCGGCGTGCCCGACATCGGCTTTGCCCGCGAGTTCGCCCAGGCCGTGCATGCCGCCTGCCCAGGCAAGCTGCTGAGCTACAACTGCTCGCCTTCGTTCAACTGGAAGAAGAACCTCAACGACAGCCAGATCGCCTCCTTCCAGGAAGACCTGTCTGCTCTGGGCTACAAGTTCCAGTTCATCACGCTGGCCGGCATTCACATCAACTGGTTCAACACCTTCAAGTTTGCCCACGCCTACGCCAACGGCGAAGGCATGAAGCACTACGTGAACATGGTGCAGGAGCCCGAATTCGCAGCCCGCGAACAAGGCTACACCTTCGTGTCCCACCAGCAGGAAGTGGGTGCAGGCTACTTCGACGACGTGACCACGGTGATCCAGGGTGGCTCGTCCAGCGTCAAGGCACTGACCGGCTCCACGGAAGAGGAGCAATTCCACTGAAGCGCGGCTTCGGTGAGTGCAACTTCAGGTAGATAGGGGTGAGAAAGCGTCCGAGGCCTTGTGCTTCGGGCGCTTTTTCTTTGCTGGGGTTAAAATGGCGGAAGTTTTCAATTGACAACAACTGACAAGGGCGAGAAAGGCATCATGGTTATGACACCGCGAACTACATCGGAGATGTACACCGGCCGCTAGCGGCTGGCGGTTCGCGCCTGCACGAGATTCACTCGACCCCAAGAAAGCGCGGACCTGGCTCCGCGCTTTTTGCTTTTGGGGGATGCGCGCCCCCTGAGAAATATTTTAGGAATCCCATGATCCACATTACGCTTCCCGATGGTTCGCAACGTGAGTACCCCGGCCCGGTCACCGTGGCTGAAGTGGCTGCATCGATAGGCACGGGCCTTGCCAAGGCTGCGCTGGCTGGCAAGGTTGGCACGGGCGACGACGCCAAGGTGGTGGACACCAGCTTTGTGATCAACAAGGACATGCCCCTGTCCATCGTGACGGCCAAGGATGCAGATGGCCTGGACGTGATCCGCCATTCGACGGCCCACTTGCTGGCCTATGCCGTCAAGGATCTGTTTCCTGACGCACAGGTCACCATCGGTCCCGTGATCGAGAACGGCTTCTACTACGACTTCTCGTACAAGCGCCCCTTCACGCCCGAGGACCTGGTCGCCATCGAAAAGCGCATGGCCGAACTGGCCGCCAAGGACGAGCCCGTGGTGCGCCGCGTGCTGCCGCGCGACGAGGCCGTTGCGTACTTCAAGGGCATCGGCGAGAACTACAAGGCCGAGATCATCGCCAGCATCCCCTCCAATGAGGATGTGAGCCTGTACCGCGAAGGCAGCTTCGAGGATCTGTGCCGCGGCCCGCACGTGCCCAGCACCGGCAAGCTCAAGTTCTTCAAGCTGATGAAGGTGGCTGGCGCCTACTGGCGTGGCGACCATCGCAACGAGATGCTGCAGCGCGTGTACGGCACGGCCTGGGCATCGAAGGACGACCTGCAGCAGTACCTGCACATGCTGGAGGAGGCTGAGAAGCGCGACCACCGCAAGCTGGGCCGCGAACTGGACCTGTTCCACATCGACGAGCATTCGCCGGGTACCGTGTTCTGGCACCCGAAGGGCTGGTCCCTGTGGCAAGAGGTCGAGCAGTACATGCGCCGCGTGTACCGCGACAACGGCTACCAGGAGGTCAAGGGTCCGCAGATCCTGGACAAGACCCTGTGGGAGAAGACCGGCCACTGGGACAAGTACCGCGAGAACATGTTCACGACCGAGTCGGAAAAGCGCGATTACGCGCTCAAGCCGATGAACTGCCCCGGCCACATCCTGATCTTCAAGCAGGGCATCAAGAGCTACCGCGACCTGCCGCTGCGCTACGGCGAATTCGGCCAGTGCCACCGCAACGAGCCCACGGGCGGCCTGCACGGCATCATGCGCGTGCGCGGCTTCACGCAGGATGACGGCCACGTCTTCTGTACCGAAGACCAGATCCAGCCCGAAGTGCTGGCCTTCACCACGCTGCTGCAAAAGGTCTACGCGGACTTCGGCTTCAGCGACATCATCTACAAGGTCGCCACGCGCCCCGAGGCGCGCATCGGCTCCGATGAAAGCTGGGACAAGGCAGAAGCTGCGCTGATCAACAGCCTGGAGGCTTCGGGCTGCGAGTACGTGATCTCGCCCGGCGATGGCGCGTTCTACGGCCCCAAGATCGAGTACACGCTCAAGGACGCCATCGGCCGCCAGTGGCAGTGCGGAACCATCCAGGTGGATTTCTCCATGCCCGAGCGCCTGGATGCGGAGTATGTGGGCGAGGATGGCGACCGCCATCGCCCCGTGATGCTGCACCGTGCCATCGTTGGCAGCCTGGAGCGTTTCATCGGCATTCTCATCGAGCAGCACGCTGGCGCCATGCCGACCTGGCTGGCTCCCGTGCAGGCCGCCGTGCTCAATATCACCGACGCGCAGGCGGACTATGTGCGGGAAGTCGCACAAAAGCTGCAAAAAGCATTTCCGAATCAAGGCCTTAGGGTGGCGACAGATCTGCGCAACGAAAAGATTACGTATAAAATACGGGAGCATTCGTTGCAAAAGCTGCCTTACATCCTTGTTGCTGGCGACAAGGAGAAGGCCGCTGGTGCAGTGGCAGTGCGCGCACGGGGCAACAAGGACCTCGGTGTGATGTCGGTCGATGCGTTCATTGAACTCGTGGCCAAGGACATCGCGGCGAAGGCCTGATGGAGCATCTCCAAAGGCGGTAGCCGCTTGCGTGTACTGCACACAAGCGGCTACGCTGTTGTAGCAACTTAAATCCAAGGGTGAGAACCATAGCTACTGAATTTCGTGATCGGCGCCACCGTGAAGAGCGCAAGCATCGTCTCAACCGTGAAATCATGGCGCCTGAAGTGCGTCTGTCCGGCCCGGAGAACGAGCCGCTGGGCATCGTGCCTCTGCAGGAAGCGCTGCGCATGGCGGGCGAGCTGGACGTGGACCTGGTGGAAATTGCCGCCACTGCCACTCCACCTGTCTGCCGGTTGATGGACTATGGCAAGTTCAAGTACCTTGAACAGAAGAAGGCTGCCGAAGCCAAGGCCAAGCAGACCGTCATCGAAATCAAGGAAGTGAAATTCCGCCCTGGTACCGACGACGGCGACTACAACATCAAGCTGCGCAACATCCGCCGTTTCCTGGCCGATGGTGACAAGTGCAAGATCACGCTGCGGTTCCGCGGCCGTGAAATCACGCACCAGCAGATTGGTCTGGACCTGCTGAACCGTCTGCGTGACGATCTGGCGGATTCCATCCAGGTGGAGCAGTTCCCCAAGCTGGAAGGCCGCCAGATGGTGATGATGATCGCCCCTGCGCGCAAGAAGCCCACAGCTGGCGGCAAGCCGGCAGAAGTTTCTGCTGCACCTGCGGTGGCTGATAAGGCATAATCGCGGTTTCGCCCTTCGTTGAGGGGCGACAGAATTTGCAGGCCGTGCGCGAGTTGATTGCGCGGGGCGTGCGATGCAAGGGACATGGTTTCCATGTCCCTTGTTCTTGCCGGCCTCCGGGTTGGCACAGAAGTGTCTCGGGGCCAGCAAGTGCGCGCAGTGTTGCGAGCCGCCTCACGAGCACAAACAACAGGAGCATTCAAATGCCCAAAATGAAGACCAAGAGCAGCGCGAAGAAGCGTTTTCGCGTTCGTCCCGGTGGCACCGTCAAGCGCGGTCAAGCCTTCAAGCGTCACATCTTGACCAAGAAGACCACCAAGAACAAGCGTCACCTGCGTGGTGCAGTGTCTGTGCATGAGACCAACATGGGCTCTATCGCACAAATGCTGCCGATGGCTGGCCTGTAATTCACTGACGAACAAGGAGAAAACACATGCCTCGCGTCAAACGTGGTGTAACGGCCCGCGCCCGTCACAAAAAAGTTCTGGCCCTTTCCAAGGGTTTCCGCGGCCGCCGCGGCAATGTCTTCCGCATCGCCAAGCAGGCGGTGATGAAGGCTGGGCAATATGCCTACCGTGACCGCCGTGCCAAGAAGCGCGTGTTCCGCCGTCTGTGGATCGCCCGTATCAACGCCGCTGCACGTGAACTGGGCCTGACCTACAGCCAGTTCGCCAACGGCCTGAAGAAGGCAGCCATCGAGATCGACCGCAAGATGCTGGCCGATATCGCGGTGCACGACAAGGCTGCGTTTAGCAGCATCGTTGATCAAGTCAAGGCCAAGCTGGCTGCTTGAGATAACGGTCTGCGGCCATCCTCGTGATGGTCTGCAGCGCAAACAGCAAGGGCTAGGGCTTGAAAAGGCTGCTAGCCCTTGTTTCTTTTCACAGTCGATAAAGAGTCGATATGAACGAGTTGGATTCTCTGGTCGAGAGCGCGCAGCAGCTGTTCGCGCAGGCACAAACCCCCGCTGATCTGGAAAACGCCAAGGCGCAGTTTCTGGGCAAGTCGGGCAAGGTGACCGAGCTCATGAAGGGCATGGCGCAGCTTTCCGTCGAAGAGAAGAAGTCGCGCGGAGCCGCCATCAACGTGGCCAAGCAAGGCATCGAGGCCGCGCTGACCGCGCGCCGCAAGGCCCTGGCCGATGCCGAACTGCAGGCCCACCTGAAGGCCGAGGTGCTGGATGTGACCTTGCCGGGCCGCCGCCGTGGCCAGGGCGGCCTGCACCCCGTGTCGCTGACGCTGGAGCGCATCGAGGGCATCTTCGGCTCCATGGGTTTCGATGTGGCCGAGGGCCCCGAGATCGAGTCCGACTGGTTCAACTTCACGGCGCTGAACACGCCGGAAGACCATCCCGCCCGTTCCATGCACGACACCTTCTACGTGGAAGGCGGCACGGAGCAGGCTCCCAATCTGCTGCGCACGCACACCAGCCCCATGCAGGTGCGCCACGCTGTGCAGCACGTCAAGAAATACCGTGAGCGGCTGGACGCCGGCCAGGGCATGCCCGAGATCCGCGTGATCGCGCCGGGCCGCACCTACCGCGTGGACAGCGATGCCACGCACTCGCCCATGTTCCACCAGTGCGAAGGCCTGTGGATTGGCGAGAACGTCAGCTTCAAGGACCTGAAGGTGGTCTTCACCGACTTCTGCAAGACCTTCTTCGAGAGCGACGACCTGGTGCTGCGCTTCCGTCCCAGCTTCTTCCCCTTCACCGAGCCCAGCGCCGAGATCGACATCCAGTTCCAGAGCGGCCCGCTGGCCGGCCGCTGGCTGGAAGTGGCCGGCTCCGGCCAGGTGCACCCCAACGTGGTGCGCAACATGGGGCTGGACCCCGAAAAGTACATCGGCTTTGCCTTTGGCATGGGGCCTGACCGCCTGACCATGCTGCGCTATGGCGTCAACGATCTGCGACTGTTTTTTGACGGCGATATCCGCTTCCTGTCGCAATTCCGTTGATCCGGCTGCAAGCCTTCGCCAAAGAGTCCGCCAGCGCCACGGCGCGCGGACTGAACCAACGCCAAAGAGTCTGATATGCAATTTCCCGAATCCTGGCTGCGCGAGTTCTGCAATCCGCCGCTGACCACCCAAGAACTGGCCGACACCCTGACCATGGCCGGCCTGGAGGTGGAGGAGCTGGAGCCCGTGGCGCCGCCGTTCACCAAGATCGTCGTCGGTGAGATCAAGGCTGCCGAGCAGCATCCCAATGCCGATCGCCTGCGCGTGTGCCAGGTCGATGTGGGCGGCCCCGAGCTGCTGACCATCGTCTGCGGCGCGCCCAACGCGCGCGTGGGCATCCGAGTGCCCTGCGCCACGGTGGGCGCCGAGCTGCCGCCCGGTGAAGATGGCAAGCCTTTCCTGATCAAGATCGGCAAGCTGCGCGGTGTGGAGAGCTTCGGCATGCTGTGCTCGGCACGCGAGCTCAAGCTGTCCGAGGACCATGGCGGCCTGATGGAGCTGCCGCTGGACGCGCCCCTGGGCCAGAACATCCGCGAATACCTGAACCTGGATGACACGCTGCTCACGCTCAAGCTCACGCCCAATCTGGCACATTGCCTGAGCGTCTACGGCGTGGCGCGCGAAGTGGCTGCGCTGACCGGCGCGCCGCTCAAGCCCCAGTCGTTCACGCCTGCCGCCGTGGGCGTGCAGGACAGGCTGGCCGTGAAGATCGAGGCGCCCGACCTGTGCGGCCGCTTCTCGGGCCGCGTGGTGCGCAATGTCAACACCCAGGCGAAGACGCCGCAGTGGATGGTCGATCGCCTGGCGCGCTGCGGCCAGCGCAGCGTGGCGCCGCTGGTGGACATCTCCAACTATGTGATGTTCGAGCTGGGCCGTCCTTCGCACATCTTCGACCTGGACAAGATCCACGGCGGCCTGCAGGTGCGCTGGGGCAAGGAAGGCGAGCAGCTCAAGCTGCTCAACGGCAACACCGTCACCGTGGATGGACAGGTGGGCGTGATCGCCGATGACCGCGAAGTCGAGTCGCTGGCCGGCATCATGGGCGGCGACGCCACGGCCGTGTCCGACGACACGCGTCACATCTACATCGAGGCCGCATTCTGGTGGCCCAAGTCGATTGCCGGCCGTTCGCGCCGCTACAACTTCTCCACCGATGCGGGCCACCGCTTCGAGCGGGGTGTCGATCCCGAACTGACGGTCGAGCACATCGAGCGCATCACTGAGCTGGTGCTGCAGATCTGCGGCACGCCCGAGACCGTCTGCGGCCCCATCGACGATCAGCAGGCCAACATGCCCCAGCCCAAGCCCGTCACGCTGCGCGTGGCGCGTGCGGCCAAGGTCATCGGCATGCCGCTCACGCAGCAGCAGTGCCACGATGCGCTGGCCGGCCTGGGCCTGCCGGTGGAGCAGGGCGATGGCGTGCTCACCGTCACGCCGCCCAGCTTCCGCTTCGACATCAACATCGAGGAAGACCTGATCGAGGAAGTGGCGCGCATGGTGGGTTACGAGAACCTGCCCACGACCAAGCCGCTGGCGCCCATTGCGCCCAAGCTGCGCGCCGAAAACCGCCGCAGCCAGTTCGCCGTGCGCCGCGCGCTGGCCGATCTGGGTTACCAGGAAACCATCAACTTCAGCTTTGTGGAAGCCGCGTGGGAGAAGGATCTGGCTGGCAACGCCAATCCCATCCAGCTGCTCAACCCCATCGCAAGCCAGCTCAGCGTGATGCGCTCCAGCCTCATCGGCTCGCTCATGCAGGTGCTCAAGTTCAATGCCGACCGCAAGGCCGAGCGCGTGCGCGTGTTCGAGCTGGGCCGTGTCTTCCTCAAGGATGACAGCGTTGTTGACAGCGACACCACGGTCAAGGGCTTCTACCAGCCCATGCGCGTGGCGGGCCTGGCCTGGGGTGCTGGAGAGCAGCTGCAATGGGGCCGCGCCGAAGCCAAGGTGGACTTCTACGACGTCAAGGGCGATGTCGAGGCGCTGCTGGCGCCGCGCAAGCCCGTGTTCGAGCCGGCCGAGCATCCGGCCATGCACCCGGGCCGCTGCGCGCGCGTGCTGCTCGATGGCCAGTCCATCGGCTTCATCGGCGAGCTGCATCCCCAGTGGCGCCAGCAATGGGATCTGGCCCAGGCGCCCGTGCTGTTCGAGCTGGAGCTCGATGCCGTGCTGGCGCGCGAGGTGCCGGTGTTCAAGCCCGTGGCCAAGCACCAGGCCGTGGAGCGCGACATTGCCGTGGTCGTGAACGAAAAGGCCACGCATGCCCAGCTGATGCAGGCGGTGGAAGCTGCCCAGACAGGCGGCCTGCTGCGCTCCGTCGTGCTGTTCGATGTGTTCCGTCCCAAGGCGCTCAAGGCCGGCGAGACAGCGGCACCGGGCGCGCTGGCGCAGGACGAAAAGAGCCTGGCCGTGCGCCTGACGCTGGGCCATGACGACAGCTCGCTGACCGATGTGCAGATCGAACAGGCCGTGCAGGCCGTGCTCGAGCAGCTGCAGCAACGCCTGGACGCGCGCCTGCGCGCCTGATGGAAGGCCCATGCCGTGAAAGGAGATCCCGTGATGGAACTGACGGTGGAAAGTCTTGATTCGCCCGCGCTGACCAAGGCGCAGCTGGCGGACCTGCTGTTCGACGAGATCGGCCTGAACAAGCGCGAATCCAAGGAAATGGTGGATGCGTTCTTCGAGCTGATCTCGCAAAGCCTGGTGACGGGCGAGGATGTGAAGCTGTCGGGTTTCGGCAACTTCCAGATCCGCACCAAGGCGCCGCGTCCGGGGCGCAACCCGCGCACGGGCGAGGCCATTCCGATCGAGGCGCGCCGCGTCGTGACCTTCCATGCGAGCAGCAAGCTCAAGGAGCAGATCCAGGAAGGCACGACGGGTTCCGCGTCCTGAAAGGTCGTCCCCGGGGCCCGGCTCGCCGTGGCCCAGCTGTCGTCAGCCTGTCTGCCTTGCGGTGGATGGGCTGTTTTTACGACAGGGTGCTGGCCTGCAGGCGAGCTGTGCAGTAGGCTCGGCCTTCTTCCCGGATCGGCGTCCGCGCACCAGCGGCATTGCACATCCTGACCTCATCCACATTTGCCATGGCTTCACTTCTGCCCCAGATTCCCGCCAAGCGCTACTTCACCATCGGTGAGGTCGCGGATCTGTGCGACGTCAAGCCGCATGTGCTGCGCTATTGGGAGCAGGAGTTCACGCAACTGCGTCCCATGAAGCGGCGCGGCAACCGCCGCTACTACCAGCACCACGAAGTGCTGATGATCCGGCGCATCCGTGAGCTGCTGTACGAACAGGGCTTCACCATCAACGGCGCGCGCAATCGCCTGCGCGAAGCCTCGGGGTCTGCCGTGGTTCCCGCGCTGCAGGCCGGTGTCGTGGTGTCGGCGCCGGCTGCCGCGCCGCTGCTCGGTGGCGATGCCGCGGCAAGCGTTCCGCTGGAGCCGGAGGCCGTGCGCGAGGAGCTTTTGCAGATTCGTGCGCTGCTTTCTATTTGAGAGCAAAAAGCTGTATATAATTGAATTCTTCGGCGTGTAGCGCAGCCTGGTAGCGCACTTGCATGGGGTGCAAGGGGTCGCGAGTTCGAATCCCGCCACGCCGACCATAAATGAATACGGACCACAGCTTCTGGCTGTGGTCCGTTTTTCTTTGTGCCATTGCCAGCCGCTACCAACCGCTGAAGGGGAGCGGCCGTTGCGCAGAGCTCAACTCTGAGCGCAGGTCTCAAGCAGCCATTGCCGGAAGGCTGCCAGCGCCGGCAGTGTCGCGTTCCTCTCGGGATAGACCAGGTAGTAGCTGCGCTGGCTGGGGATGGCGTCTCCCACCACGTGCAGCTCACCGCGCGCCATCTCCTCTTCCACCAGCACCCGTGGCACCAGGCCCACGCCCATGCCTGCCAGCACGGCCTGTATCAGGTGCGAGGTCAGCTCGAAGCTCGGCCCTATCCGCATCTGCCGGTGATCGAGCCGATAGTGCGTGAACCACTCGCTCCAGGCCTGCCGGTTGCTGGCCACCGTGAGCAGCACCTGCTGGCCAGCCCAATCCGGCGAGGCTGCTGCCTGCCCGGCCTGCTGCAGCGCCTGCGGGCTGGCCACCGCCACCAGAAACTCGTGGTACAGGCGATGCGCGGTCAGCCCGGGCCAGTCTCCCGTGCCCACGGTGATGGCGGCGTCTATCTCTGCGCTGTCGAAATCGATATCGCCGATGCGCGAGTGGATGTGCATCGTCACCCCGGGCTGCGCCTGGTAGAAGCCATGCAGGTGCGGCAGCAGCCATTTGGAGCCGAAGGTGGGCAGGGTGGCCAGGTTGAGCGTGCCACCGCCGGACTGGCGTGACATGGCCTGCAGGGTGGCACTGCGTATGCGGCCCAGCGCGGCGCCCAGATCGATGAAGTAGCGGCGTCCCACGTCGGTCAGGCGCACCGTGCGGCCCTCGCGGCGGAACAGGCTGATGCCCAGCTGCGCCTCCAGTGTCTGCACCTGCCGGCTGATGGCGCTCTGGCTGAGCGACAGCTCCTCGGCCGCACGCGCATAGCTTTCGTGGCGCGCGGCCGCCTCGAAGACCAGCAGCAGGGACATGGAGGGCGTCAGGCGTCGGTAATTCATGAGTTTTATGCAGTGTTTGCGGTCGCAATTTTCGTTTGTTCCAGAGGAAGAGTGTAGAGATACTTGCGGCCATGGTCGGCCTGAAATCGTGTATTGCATGCATGGGTTTCCTGGGCTGATCTCCTGCAACAAATCTCCCCACCTTGCCTTCCATGTCGATTGCCCCATTGCCCCACGCCAGCGCCCCCGTGCCTGCCCAATACCTTGAGTTTCTTGACGCGTTGAAGGCCGCCGGCTTCGAGGGCGACGTGGACACGGACCATGCCAGCCGCACCGTGCTGGCCACGGACAACTCCATCTACCAGCGCATGCCGCAGGCGGCCATCTACCCGCGTCACGCCGAGGATGTGGCCAGCGCGGCGCAGGTGCTGGCGCGGCCTGAATTCCGCGATGTGGTGCTGACACCGCGCGGCGGCGGCACAGGCACGAACGGGCAGTCGCTCACGCATGGCGTGACCATGGACTTGTCACGGCACATGAACGGCATCCTCGAAATCAATGCCGAGCAGCGCTGGGTGCGCGTGCAGGCAGGCGTGGTCAAGGACCAGCTCAACGCCGCGCTCAAGCCATACGGACTGTTCTTTGCCCCCGAGCTGTCCACCTCCAACCGCGCCACCATCGGCGGCATGATCAACACCGATGCCAGCGGGCAGGGCAGCTGCACCTATGGCAAGACGCGCGACCACGTGCTGGCGCTGGACTTCGTGCTGCTGGGCGGCGAGCGCCTGCACAGCGCGCCGCTGGATGCCGAGGCGCTGGAGCGCATGTGCGCCGATTCGGGCCGCATCGGCAAGGTGCACCGCACGGCGCGGCGCATCAGCGAGGATCAGGCGGAGTTGATCGAGGCCAGATTCCCCAAGCTCAACCGCTGCCTCACCGGCTATGACCTGGCCCATCTGCGCGAAGGCGACGGGCGCTTCAACCTCAACAGCGTGCTGTGCGGCGCCGAGGGCTCGCTGGGCTTCGTGGTGGAGGCGCGGCTCAACGTGCTGCCCATTCCCCGCTACTCGGTTCTGGTCAACGTGCGCTATGCGGGCTTCATGGATGCGCTGCGCGATGCGCGCGCGCTGATGGCGCACCGGCCGCTGTCCATTGAGACGGTGGATTCCAAGGTGCTGCTGCTGGCCATGAAGGACTTCGTCTGGAGCAGCGTGGCCGCGTACTTTCCGCAGGACGGCCAGCGCCCCACGCTGGGCATCAACCTGGTGGAGTTCAGTGGCGACGATCCGCAGGAGGTCGATGGCCGCGTGCAGGCCTTCCTCGCGCACCTGGGCGCCGACGCCTCGGTGGAGCGGCTGGGCCACACGCTGGCGGCCGGCAATGCGGCGGTGCACCGCGTCTATGCCATGCGCAAGCGCGCCGTGGGCCTGCTGGGCAACGTGGCGGGCGAGGCGAGGCCCCAGCCCTTTGTCGAAGACACGGCCGTGCCGCCCGAGAACCTGCCCGAGTTCATTGCCGAGTTCCGCGCGCTGCTGGACAGCCACGGCCTGCAGTACGGCATGTTCGGCCACGTCGATGCCGGCGTGCTGCATGTGCGCCCCATCCTGGACATGAAGAACCCCGTGGACGCCGCCCTGGTGCGCCCCATCTCCGACGCGGTGGCCGAACTCACGCAGCGCCATGGCGGCCTGCTGTGGGGCGAGCACGGCAAGGGCCTGCGCTCCGAATATGTGCCGGCATTCTTCGGCGAGCTGTATCCCTCGCTGCAGCAGCTCAAGGCCGCCTTCGACCCGCACAACCAGCTCAACCCCGGCAAGATCGCCACGCCTCCGGCCAGCAAGACCTTGCTGCTCAAGGTGGACGGCGTCACCACGCGCGGCGAGCTGGACCGGCAGATCGACGAGCGCGTATGGCAAAGCTATGGCGCGGCCATGCACTGCAACGGCAATGGCGCCTGCTACAACTTCGATCCGGACGATGCCATGTGCCCGTCCTGGAAGGCCACGCGCCAGCGCGTGCATTCGCCCAAGGGCCGGGCCTCGCTGATGCGCGAATGGCTGCGCCTGCAGGGGCAGGCCGGCGTGAACGTGCTGGAGGTCGCGCAGCGGCCCCAGCCCTTCCTGTCCAGCCTGGCCGCGCGCTGGCGCAACAGCCGCGCGGCGCGCCGCGGCGAGGCCGATTTCTCGCACGAGGTCTATGACGCCATGGCCGGCTGCCTGGCCTGCAAGTCCTGCGCCGGGCAGTGTCCCGTCAAGGTCAACGTGCCCGAATTCCGCTCGCGCTTTCTGGAGCTCTACCACCGCCGCTACCTGCGGCCCGTTCGCGACTACCTGATCGGCTCGCTGGAGTTCACCATGCCCTGGCTGGCGCGCATGCCCGCGCTCTACAACGGGGTGATGGGCTCGCCATGGATGCGCGATGTGCTCAGCCGTCGCATCGGCATGGTCGATGGCCCGCTGCTGAGCCGGCTGGACCTGGCAGCCACCTTGCGGCAATGGAAGGTGCGTGCGGCCGATGCGCAGGCGCTGGCCGCGCTCACGCCCGAGCAGCGCGCACGCAGCGTGGTCATCGTGCAGGACAGCTTTACCCGCTACTTCGAGACCGGCCAGCTGCAGGTGCTGATCGAGCTGGCCGCACGCCTGGGATTCCAGGTCTGGCTGGCGCCGCTGCTGCCCAATGGCAAGCCGCTGCATGTGCAGGGATTCATGGGCGCCTTTGCCAAGGCGGCCATCCGCAATGCCGCGCAGCTGGCGCAACTGGCGCAGTCCGGCGTTGCGCTGGTGGGGCTGGACCCGGCCATGACGCTGGCCTATCGGCAGGAATATCTCAAAGTGCCGGGCATGGGCGAGGTGCCGAAGGTCGCGCTGCCCCAGGAGTGGCTGCTGCAGGTGCTGCCCGAGGCAGTGACCAGCGTGGCCAGCGTGGCCTACCGGCTGCTGCCGCACTGCACTGAAAAGACCAATGCGCCCGACAGCGGCAAGCAGTGGACGCAGCTTTTCGAGCGACGGGGGCTGCGCCTGAGCGTGGAGGCCACGGGCTGCTGCGGCATGTCGGGCACCTACGGGCATGAGGCGCGCAACCTCGAAACCTCCAAGACCATCTATGCCCAGTCATGGGAGAAACAGATCGAGAGCAAGCAGAACCTGGGCGAGCCGCTGGCCACCGGCTATTCCTGCCGCAGCCAGGTCAAGCGACTGTCTGCACGCCAGTTGCGCCATCCGTTGGAGGCCTTGCTGGACCACGTGCGCGCCACGCATCAGGGGTGAGAAGGTGCGGGGGCTGATCGTCGCCATTTCAGGAATTTGCAGACATTTTTGAAAAATCTCTGCGTTTTCCCTGAAGGCCTGTTTTTAGTCCCTATAATTCAATGCTTCGGCGTGTAGCGCAGCCTGGTAGCGCACTTGCATGGGGTGCAAGGGGTCGCGAGTTCGAATCCCGCCACGCCGACCAAAACGCAAAGCTCCTGACGGAAACGTCAGGAGCTTTTTGCTTTGTGCGTTCGTTTTTTTGCGCGTTCGATTTTGCGCGCGATGGCGCCTTGCCGCGAAGAGCAAGAGCAAGAGCAAGTGCAAGTGCAAGTGCAAGTGCAAGTGCAAGTACAGCTTCGCCAGGCAGGTCCATCACGGAGGGCGAGGGCAGCCAGCGCATGAAAAGTCCATGCACCGCGAAGATGCGCGTCCCGGTCTGGGCACGTAAAACCTGCACCTACAATGGCGTCTTTTGTAACTGACGATTTCTTCCTGGTCTCGCACATGATGGATGGACTGATTACCGGCAGACTCACCGGTACGCCCGAACACCGCAGCGACCGCAATCGGCGCCCCTTCATGGTGGCCCGCGTGCGCTCCGAGGCATCCGATGGCACCTCCATCCCGGTCAACGTGGTTGCATTCGATGCCCAGGCCTGCGAGGTGCTGCGCAATCTGATCGAAGGCGATGCCGTGGCGCTGCGTGGCAGCTTCACGCCCAAGGTCTGGATAGACCGCCAGGAGCAACCCCATCCCGTACTGGATGTCGTGGCCCACCAGGTGATGGCAACGCCCGAGTTCCAGGACCGCTGACGCCCGCGCTGCGGCGCCGGTTGTGAGCTACTGAAAAAACTGTCTAGCCGCAGTGTGCCGGTACGGCCGCCGCGCGCTGTGTTGGCGCTACAGTGTGCGCCTGTGTTTTTGACAGGTTACAAGGAACCGCATCCATGCCCACCAAGCGCCATTTCCTCCGCCGCACGCTCACGGCCGCCGCGATTGCCAGCACCGCCGCCATGACCCTGCTGGCCATGCCCGCGCAGGCGCAGGACAAGCCCATCAAGGTCGGCGTCACGGCCGGCCCGCACGCCCAGATCATGGAACAGGTCAAGAAGGTCGCCGAGAAGAACGGCCTGAAGATCCAGATCGTGGAATTCGGCGACTACGTGCAGCCCAATGCCGCGCTGTCTGCCGGTGACCTGGACGCCAACAGCTACCAGCACCGCCCATACCTCGACGCCCAGGTGCGCGACCGCGGCTACAAGATCGGCTGGGTGGCCGACACGGTGAATTTCCCCATCGGCATCTATTCCAAGAAGATCAAGCAGCTGGCCGACCTGCCCCAGGGCGCCAAGTTCGGCATCCCCAACGACCCCACCAACGGTGGCCGCGTGCTGCTGCTGCTGCAGGCCCAGGGCCTGATCAAGCTCAAGGAAAGCGCGGGCCTGAAGGCCACGCCGCTGGACGTGGTCTCCAACCCCAAGAAGCTGCGCTTCGTGGAGCTGGACGCAGCCCAACTGCCACGCTCGCTGGATGACCTGGACGCCTCGGCCATCAACACCAACTTCGCGATCTCGGCGGGCCTGAACCCCAAGACCGATGCCATTGCGCAGGAAAACGCCAAGAACCCCTATGTGAACATCCTGGTCGCGCGCGATGCCGACAAGGGCAAGCCCTGGGTGGCGCAGCTGATCAAGGCCTACCACTCCGATGAAGTGCGCCAGTTCATCGATGTGCAGTTCAAGGGATCGGTGATTCCTGCGTTCTGAAGAACGCACCCCCTGAGGCGCTGACGCGCCTTCCCCCTCTCTACCCGCTTCGCGGGGGAGGGGGACGACACCCTCGGTGCGGGGCTGCCCTTCCTCGGTGTCCCCGAGTTGGGCCTTGGTGGTGCCATCGCCATGACCCGTACTAGTGGGCGCGAGCTCGCAAAGCTGCCGATTTCGGCAGCTTTTTTTATTCCCCCAGCACTCTGAAGTATTCGGTCAGCGGTGCGCGGGTGGTCTGGGTGCGGTTGACGGGGGCGGCCTCGTCGGGCCAGCCCAGGGCCAGGCCGCAGACGATGTGCTCGCCGGGCGGCAGGTCGAGCACGCGGCGCACGGTGTCGGGGTAGGAGGCCAGGGCGCCGATGGCGCAGCTGCCCAGGCCCTGGGCGGCTGCGGCCATTTGCAGGCCGTACAGGGTCATGCCCAGGTCCATGTAGCCGCCTGCGCCGAAGCGGGCGTCGATGCTCACGACCAGCGCCACGGGCGCATCGAAGAAGCGGTAGTTGCGGCCGAATTGGGCGTCGCGCCCTGCGCGGTCCTCGCGGGCCACGCCCAGGGCGCTGTACAGGGCCTGGGCCGATGCCACCTGGCGCTTGCGCAGCGCCATGGGCATGGGGCGGGGGAAGTAGCCGTAGTCCTCGCGCTCAGGTGCTCCGCCTTGCCAGTCGGCCAGCAGCGCCTGTGTGAGTGCGACGCGCAGGCTGCCGCGCACCTGGATGAACTGGCCGGGCTGCAGGTTGCCGCCGCTGGGCGCCCGGCGGGCCGATTGCAGCAACTGGTGCAGCAGCGCGTCCGGCACGGGATCGGGCCGGTAGGCGCGCACGGAGCGGCGCGCGTGCACCAGGGCCTCATGCGCATCGCCAAAGGGAAGGGTGTCGGACGGTGGATTGGCGGACATGGGAAATGCGGAGTCCATGGATTCAAAGCGCCTGCACCAGGCAGGCCGCGCCTATGCCGCCCGCACCTGCAATGGCGGCCAGGCCCAGGGCCGGTCTGTGGGCTGCTGGCGTGCGGTGCAGGTCTGAGAGCATGCGCACCAGCGCAACCGCGCCCGATGCGCCTATGGGATGGCCGCGCGCCAGGCCACCGCCGCCGGTGTTGAGCTGCTGCAGCGGCAGGCCCAGGGTTTCGGCAAAGGCCAGGGCCTGCACGGCGAAGGCATCGTGCAGCTCCACAGCCTGGAGCTCTGCCGCCGTCAGGCAAGGCAGCTGGAGCGCTGCGGCTGCACGCTCCAGCACCTGCTGGGCCGCCAGTGCGGCGGCGACCAGCGGTGTTTCCGGCGCATGGCCCAGCGAGGCACTGGCAATCCATCGGGCGCGTGGCTGCAGGCCCAGGCGTGCGCAAGCCTGCGGCGTGGCCAGCAGCACCAGGGCGGCACCATCGGCCTTGGGCGAGATGGTGGGCGTGCTCAGCGCATGGCGCTGGCGTGCATGGGCGTCAACGGCGCCAGCCGCTTCGGCCACCACGGGCATGCGGGCAACGCGGGCCGGGTTCAAGGCGCGCGGATAGGCGTCATGGTCCAGCCCGGCCATGGGCACGATCTCTTGGGCCAGCCGGTCGCGGTGCGCGAGCGCCAGCGCGTGGCTGTGGATGGCATGGGCCTCCTGAACGGCGCGGGTGATGCCGTGGGCCAGTGCATGGTCTGCGGCCGATTGCAGCAGGTCCGGGTCGCGTGCGGGGTCGGGAGCGAACGCGGGGCGGTCATAGGTGACGGGCAACTCGTCTGCATGGCGCGGGCGTGTCTGGCGGATGGGGGCACGGCTCCAGGCCTCGGCACCACCGGCCACCACGATATCGGCCTGGCCCGACAGCAGCAGGCCCGCAGCCAGGGCCACGCTGTCCAGGCCAGAGCAGCATTGAGTGTCCACGCTGTGGGCCGCGCAGCGCTCCGGCAGGCCCGCAGCCAGGGCCAGCATGCGGGCCGGGTTGCCGCCTGCGCCCAGGGCGTTGCCTAAGACCACGGCATCCACGGCCCGGGCAGGCAGGCCGGCCCGGGCCAGCAAGGCCTGGAGCACGGGAGCGCCCAGTTCGTGCGCCGCAAGCTCGCGCAGCGCACCGCCCACGGGGGCGACGGGGCTGCGCGCCCAGGCCAGGATGACGGGGGCGTCTTGCGGGTTCATGGCAGGGGCAGCAGCGCGGGTTCGCCGGGCAGTGTCTGGCCAGCGTCCGTGGCGGTAGCAGTGGCCGCCAGCATGCGCGCCAGCCGGCCATGGTCGGTCTTTCCGCTGGCGGTCTGTGGCCAGTCGGTGCAGCTCCACCATTGGCGCGGCAGTTTGTAGCTTTCCAGGCGCTCGCGCAGCCAGGCCGCCAGCGCCTGTGCGGAGCCTGCGGGCGCGGCGCCGTGCCATTGCACGACGGCGTGCACCTGCATGCCGCGCAGGGCGTCGGGCAGGCCTTGGATGGAGACCTGGGCCACGCCCGGGTGCGCGGCCAGCAGGGTCTCGACTTCCTCGGGGAACAGGTTCTTGCCCTGGGTGACGAGCATGCGGCTCTGGCGCCCGGCCAGGCACAGCTGGCCGCCGGCATCGATATGGCCCATGTCGCGCACGGACAGCCATTCGCCATCGCGCAGAGCGGCCGTGCCATCGCGCGCCTCGCCCACATAGTCCATGAACAGCATGGGGCTGCGCATGTAGATCAGGCCGTCCTCTCCCGGCTGCAGAGGCTGGTCGCCGGACTGCTGCGTGGCGAGGCGGATCTGCAACTGCACATTGCTGAAGGGCCGGCCCACGGCCTGGGGCGGGGCCTGTTCGTCGGCCTCCATCCAGGCGATGAAGCTGGCCTCCGAGGCGCCGTAGAACTCGATGATGCGTGCGCGCGGAAACAGCGCGCGCAGGGCCGGGGTCTGGGCGCGCATCCAGCGCGCGCCGCTGATCATGATCAGCTCCACCTCGGGGATGGGCGCCAGCGCGCGGTGTGCGGCCCATTGCAGCATCAGCAGCAACTGGCTGGGCACGGCGACTAGGCAGGGGGCTTCGCCGCGCGCCAGCGAGGCCAGGCAGCGCGCCGCCGAGAACCGCTCCTGCACCACGGCGCCTTCGCCGCACCACAGGCCCTGCATCACGCCGAACAGGAACAGCGAATGCGAGATGCGCCCGGGCGCCATGGTGCGCTGCGCGGCCACGGCGCCGAAGTCCTGCAGGCAGACGCGAAAGCTCTCTGTCCACGATCGGTGGTGGCGCATGAAGCCCTTGGGCAGCCCGGTGCTGCCCGAGGTGAAGCCGGTGTAGAAGGCGCCGGTGGCGGTGGCCTCGGCCAGAGCGCTGGGCGCCGTGGGAAGCCAGCCCTCGATGCGGCTGCGCACGGTATCGGGCCAATCAGGGTCGGCAACGGCGGCGCAGCGGCCGCTGTGCAGGATGGCGAGGAATTCGACGATGGCATCCACGGTGCTGGCGCTGCCGCCCGTGTCCAGCAGCAGCATCTCTGGCGCCTGGCCGGCCACCAGCGCGGCCGAGCGCTGCAGCACGGCGGCATGCAGCGCGGCAAAGCTCCATTGGCCCGCCTCGCTTTGCAGCGCCATCGCATCGGGGCGCTGCCGGGCCCAATGCTCCAGCGGGCCATGGACCAGGGTCCACGGGTGCTGCAGCGGCGCGGCCAGCGGGTGGGGCGCGAGCGGCTCAACCATGCTGGCGGCCTCCGAACGGCCAGTCCGGCATGCCGCGCGCCACCGTGTGCACCACCAGGGCGCACAGCACGCACTTGATCAGATCGCCGGGCACGAACAGCAAGGTAGCCATGAAGGCCTGCGACAGGCTGAGCTTGGCCATCAGCATGAGGCCCAGCACGCCAAAGGCATGCAGGGCCACCAGCCCGCCCAGCGCCGAGGCTGCAAAGGCGCTGAACGCCGCGCGCCGGGGCGAGCCCTGGGGCAGCGCACGCATGACCAGGCCGGCAATGCAGGCCGCCAGCGGGTAGCCCAGCAGGTAGCCGGCCGAGGGCGCCATGAAGACGGCAATGCCGCCGCGCCCGCCCGACAGCAGGGGCAGGCCCACGGCCACGGCTGCGAGGAACAGCAGCATGGACTGCATGCCGCGCCAGGGGCCGAGCATCACGCCGGCCAGCATCACGCCCAGCGACTGGATGGTGATGGGCACGCCCAGCGGCAGGTCGATCTTGGGAATCAGGCCCATGACCGCCATCAGCGCCGCAAACAGCGAGACCTGGGCCATGGAGCGCGCAGAGGCGCGTGAGACGGTGGAGGGGGCGGTCATGACGTTTCTCGGAAGGTTCTCGCAAGGCTCTTGCGTATGGATCGGTCGGGAAATGGGGCAGGGCAGGCCTCAGCGGCCCAGGCGCGCCCACAGCGCATCGGACACGCGGCGCGTGGCCTGCAGCATGTGGATGGTCAGCGGCGCAATCAGGCGCAGGCCGCCGGCGCGGCCCGTGCGCAGCCGGTGGGCATCGTCCATGCGCTTCCACTGCACGAAGAAATGCTCGGTGAAACGCAGCATCAATGCCAGCTGCAGGGCCACCTGTTCGGGGGAGATGCCGATGCGCTCCAGCGGCGCCAGCAGCCGCTCCAGCACATCGACCAGATCGCTGGGGCGTGTGCTCACGGTCAGCGCCATGCCCAGCGTGGAGGCG